>JAUYSQ010000295.1 GCA_030696285.1 Sulfuricurvum sp.
AATGGCAACCTTCGTACCAGGAACCCTTGGAAACGAAAAATCTCATGCTGAAGTAACTTTCAACATTCGCCCAATGGGTAAAAAATTGATGCTTGTCGCTCACGGCTACTGTACAAAACACGGCGTATGGGAATCAACTCCAGTTATCGTAGAAGTAGCGGAAGCTTCGTCATGCTGCGGTGGTGGACACTGTAGCTAAACCCTGCAGCGCTTCCCCCTCATTTCAAAGCTCCAGCTTTGGAATGACTACTTATGCTACAATTCACCATAATCTTTTAAATCCTAATAATTCCTCTAAAAATCAAAGTGATACTATGGAAATTTTAAAACACCCTATGGGACCCTATCAAACCAACTGTTATATTCTCCGCATTGATGGAAAAGAGATTATTATTGATCCCGGTGTCGGAGCGACAGCCTGGGTCATAGCAAATGTCACCCACCCTATTGCAATTCTCAACACCCACGGTCATTTTGATCACGTTTGGAGCAATCAGGAGCTCAAAGAGAAGCTCAAAATCCCTCTTTATACCCCGAAAGATGACGTATTTTTATTGCAAAACAGTAGTTGGATGCCTGATCTTCCCCCTTCGTTCCCCGATGTTGAAGTACAGCGAGATCAAGTGTTCAATCTGGAGGGGATAGAGGTGAAATTTCACCATTTTCCCGGGCATTGTCCGGGATGTTCGATGATTGAGATCGGTGATGTGATGTTTAGCGGTGATTTTTTATTTCATAACTCCATAGGACGTTACGATTTTCCTTACTCCAGCCCAGTAGATATGAAAGAAAGTTTGGAAAAAATGCGATTGATGAAAGAGGATAAAACCCTTTATCCCGGGCATGGAGAAGCAACCACTCTTTTTCATGAGCAACGCAATGTCGATTATTGGCTAAGGATGCTCTAGGCTATCTTTGCCCCTCTTCGATATTTTTGAGTAAATCCAATCGGAGGATGTGGTGTTCGGTGATAACCGTTTTAAATTCCCCTTCAAAGACTTTTATCTCGTGCACATATCCCTTCACACTAACCGTTCGCTTTCGTCCCTCTTTTTGGTGTTCTTCCGCTATAAAAACAACCTTATCTCCTACACGTACGGGAGATAAAAATAAACAATTAGAAGAGGCTAAAACAACATTAGGTTCATTCACAGCAGCCATTGCGGCAAAATCAGCTGCACTAAAAATAAATCCTCCATGAACCAAGCCCAATTCATCCGCTCGCATCACTTCAATTGTCTCAAGGACAACTGAAGCATACCCGCTAGTGAGTTTAATGATTTCACCGCTAAAAGTACTGCTTATTTTTACGTGTGTCATCAAGCTATTTTGCTGGCTGTTCACCATCTGTAATAAATTGTCTTCAATCTCTTGTTCAGTATCTGTTGCCAATGTTACCCCTTTTTTAGTCGGACATATCCTCGCACGGGTGCGGGATATCCCTCTACAGTTTTACTAGTATCGTCCGGATCGAGAAAATCTTCAAGACTTTGGGATTCGATCCAGTCAGTTTTTCGTTGCTCATCCGATGTAGTCACTACTGTTCCTAATACTTCAAACGTTTTAAAACCTGCTCTGATACACCAATTTTCAAGCGCTTTAAGTGTCGGAACAAAATAAATGTTAGTGATTTTCGAATAACTTTCACTTGGACAAAGAGCATAAGGTTCATCCCCTGCAATAATAAAGGTATCAAGATAGAGTTCACCGTCTTTTTCCAACCCATTATAAAGAGCTTTGAGCATAGCTACCGGATCGCTTCGATGATAGAGAACTCCTAAACAAAAAATGACGTCAAATTTCTCTTCGTAAAAAGGGAGATGCTCCACCCCAAGCAGTTCATATACAATATCACTTTGGACAAAATGGTTAATCAAATCAAACTGAGATTTAAAAAGTGCCGAAGGGTCAAACCCGACAACTTTTGCAGGAGCATCTTCGAGGAATCTGAACATATAATAGCCATTATTACATCCGATATCCGCTACTTTTTTACCGCTTAGATTAAAATGAGGACGTAAAAAATTGTATTTCTGATCACTTTTCCACTCCGTATCGATAAAAAGTCCGAAAAGATCAAACGGTCCTTTACGCCATGGCATCATCATCCGAGCAATCTTTTCTAGCTCTGGTATATTTATCTCCTCATCGCTTCGCAACGTCACGGTATCACCCTGTGTAAACGTTATCTTGAGGTTAGGAAGAGTATCTATCGCCTCTCGAAGGGGAGCAATATTTTTCCACGTCATCCATTTTGAACGTTCTTGACGAACCGATTCTAAATCCACTCTATACTCCTCACCTTTAAAGGGATGATTTTAGCAATCTTTCGCTAAAATCTCACTCATGCGTATCGAAAAAAAAGCCACTCTTATTTCCAGCACCGTTGCCTTCATCCTTGTAACATTTAAACTCACCGTCGGAATTTTCAGCGGTTCAGTTGCCGTACTGGCCTCTGCTATTGATTCACTCCTCGACATGGTCGTCTCAACCTTTAATTATTTTGCTTTGCATAACTCCGATAAAGAACCGGATGAAAAATTTAATTTTGGACGACGTAAACTCGAACCGCTTGCCGCCGTTATCGAGGGGACTATTATCAGCCTCTCTGCCCTTTTCATCCTCTATGAAGCCGTTTCAAAAATGGTACAAAACAATGTAATCGAACATCTTGATCTTTCGATTTGGGTCATGACAGGGTCGATGGTCATCACCGCTGGATTGGTTATTTTTCTCAATGTCGTGGCAAAGAAAACGGGCAATATGGTCATAAAAGCAGATGCCCTACATTACAAAACCGATTTATTTAGCAACGGAGCCGTTATAGGTTCACTGATCATTATCTCTTTTACCGAGTATACCCTTATCGATCCGATAATGGGGATTGGCATCGCTATTTATATGATCTATTCCGCATATCCAATCATCCATGAGGGGATTTTAATGCTCTTAGATGCTGCGCTTGATCCGGAGAGTGTCACAAAAATAACAACTCTTTTGGACAAGGAGAGCGACATTAACTCGTATCATGATCTCCTCACTCGCCGTTCTGGTTCCGAGATTTACATTAGCGTTCATGCCGTATTTAGTGTGAGTACATCGCTCTTTGATGCACATCTTGTCGGTGATAAAATCGAGTTGGCGTTGAAAAATTGCTTTCCTGAGAATACCGTTCACCCGCTCATTCATCTCGATCCCTACGATGATTCTGAAGTTGAACATTTAGACTAAAAGGATTTTATCCTTTTAGCGTGCAAACTCTATCGTTCTGCTCTCACGAATAACATTGACTTTTATCTCACCCGGAAACTGCACTTTTTGTCCAATCTCATCGGCAATTTCACGTGCTAGTAACGCACTCTCATCATCACTGATACTTTGTGCATTGACAATCACCCGAACTTCACGTCCTGCATTGATCGCATAGGCTTGTTTGACACCGTATTTTTGCATTGCTATCTCTTCGATCTCACTCACGCGACGTAAAAAACTCTCAAGCACTTCACGCCGTGCCCCCGGTCTGGCAGCCGAAAGCGAATCTGCTGCACACACGCACGCACATTCAATGCTTTTTATTTCCTCTTGACCATGATGGGCGTAAATCGCATTGATCACGACAGGATCTTCACCAAGACGACGGCACACTTCTACGCCAAGATCAACATGGTTCCCCCCTGCACTCTCTTGCGTAAGAGACTTGCCAATATCATGCAGCAGTCCAGCTCGCTTTGCAAGCCGTATATCCCCACCCATCTCAGCAGCCATAAGCCCTGCTAAATGGGCTACTTCAAGGGTATGAGCCAAAGCGTTTTGGCCATAACTCGCACGATAACGAAGCCGTCCGATAAGTCGTAAAAGTTCCGGGTGCATTGAGCCCAATCCTAAATCGAAAACAATCTCTTCCCCCTCACGTACAATCGCTTCTTCGAAATCTTCCGTCACTTTTTGATAAATCTCTTCAATCCGTGAGGGCTGAATTCGTCCATCTTCAACAAGAAGCTGGATCGTTTTCGTAGCGATTGCACGACGGTATAGATTAAATGAGCTTACAACAATCGTGTTGGGAGTTTCGTCGATAATAATATCAACACCGCTAACCATCTCCAGCGCCTTGATATTACGCCCCTCTTTTCCGATTATTCGTCCTTTAAGCTCATCACTCTCCAGATGAATAACACTAATCAAACGTTCCGATGCAAAATCTCCCGCAAAACGGGATGTCGCTTGTGCCAATATATAGTCCGCTTTGCGTTTAAGCTGATCTTTACTTTGTTCATCAAGTTCACGTGTCAATCGGGCTAATTCTGTCCTCGAATTTTGACGTACTTGATCGAGTAATAATCCTTTAGCCTCTTGTGCTGAAAGAGCTGAACGTCCTTCAAGCACAGAGGTGACTTGTTCTATTTTTTGGTGGTATTCTTCTTTTAATTTCTCTAATGTACGTTCATTGCGTTCCAAATTGAGTCGCATATTCTCTATAGCACTGCGCTGAGCACTGATAGCAGCCGATTCACTTTGACGAAAAGCATCAAAGTCACGTTCCATTTGCTGAAGTTTTGCCTCTTGGTCGTTTAAATCACGTTTAACTCGGCTGTATGCTTCATCGTATTTAAGGAGGGCCTCTTTTTCAATCTCACGAGATCTCAAGGCTGCACGTTCCAAAAGTATTTGTGCTTCCGCTTCAATAACACTGGCTTTTGCACGAGCCTGCGCAGTGTAAAGCTCAAAATGCGCAGAAGATATTTTTTTAGAAATTAAAAATCCGACTACCCCTCCTAGTGTGGCTGCGCCACTGCCTATGAGAAGGCTGTTTAACATGAAAATCCTTTAGTCTACGCACCCCATCCGGTGTGATTAGCAAATCGCCGCTAATATCATACTCATCGCATAATGGTAATGATGTGGTACAACGACTCGACTGTACAAAAATAGTTAACGGTTTTGACCTAAGTGTGGGAAAAAAACGATCATACATACCTTTACCAAAACCTACTCTGGCTCCGGTTCCATCCACACCCACGACGGGGACAATAGCTATATCAATTAATTTTATATTTAAATTCGAAACCCTTGGCTCATAAATCCCAAAAGCTTTATGTTCCAACGGGTATCTAAATGGTACCATTTTGAAACTGACGTCATCCATAAATGGTAAATATAATGATTTTTTCGCCCGTAAAGCTAAAATTGTTTTTCGAATATCCGCTTCAAATCCAAAAGGCCAATAGCATAAAATTCTTTTTGACTTATATTTACGTAACACCCTCAAGAGATGATAATTCACTCGCACATCACGGTATATTTTTCCGGATTTTGGGAGATTTCGAAGTTTTTGTAAACAATCGGTGCGAAAATCACTTTTGGTCACTTCTAAACCTTTACTCGATATAATTGCTGTATTCTAGCCAATTATAAAGGTTATCTATGCGTTTTTCAACTCTAATTATCCCCTTAATCTCTATGACACTTCTCTTTAGCGGATGCAGCGAAGATTCAACAGACGAAGCGCTGGTCTCAACGGCTGAATTTAAACTTCTCGATACAAATGGAAAATCTTATACTGTTGAAAAACGGGGAGCTAATTTCACCCTCGATGCGGGTGAAGACAAAGTGGTGCTTTTTGATATTTTTGCAACATGGTGTCCGCCCTGCCGTGCTGAAGTACGCCACTTAGGCAACTTGCAAAAAAAATATGGGGATGACTTAATTATTATGGGGCTTACCATCGAAGATGATGTCTCCAACGATGAACTCGAAAAATTTAAACAAAAATACGGCGGTCAATACTTAGTTTCCAACAAGGCAGACAATCAAACACTAGCACGCGCTATCGCCTCGACTATCGGGGTAGGACAACAATTTCCTATTCCTCTGATGGTGCTGTATAAAAACGGTCAATACGTCACCCATTATTCAGGAGCTACCCCTGAAGAGATGATTGATAGCGATATTGCCCAAGCACTAGGGAAATAAGGATGTTTAGTTTTATCAAAAAAGGGCTGCAAAAAACCCTTGATGCCATCAGCGCCATCGTCCCTGAAAAGAAAACGAAAATTACCAAAGATGAGCTTGAAAACATCCTCCTCGAAGCCGATGTCGAATACGATCTCGTTGAAATTATTCTTCGAGAGCTGTATCAAAATGAGGTTTCTCGTGAACAATTACGTTCTAAGCTTTTAGCGACTCTGAGCTTTGCCCAAAATACCCTTCCCGATAACTCTGAAAAACCGACCGTTACCCTCGTCATCGGGGTTAACGGAGCCGGTAAAACGACGACGATTGCGAAACTCGCACAACGTCATCTGAATAACGGGGAGAGAGTCATCCTGGGGGCAGGAGATACGTTCCGTGCTGCCGCCATCGAACAGCTCACCCGCTGGGCCGATAAACTCGAAATTCCGATTGTCTCTTCCCGCCAAGGACATGACCCCAGTGCCGTCGCCTATGACACCATCGAATCCGCTAAAGCACGCGGGTTCGAACAGGTTATCATCGACACTGCCGGACGCCTCCATACCCAAACCAATTTGGGAAATGAACTCAAAAAAATCGTCCGTATCTGTGATAAAGCCCACACAGGAGCACCCCATCATAAAATCCTGATCCTCGATGGGACACAAGGAAGCTCCGCCATTGCTCAAGCCAAAGCCTTTAATGAAATGATCGGCATCGATGGAATCATTATCACCAAACTCGACGGAACGGCAAAAGGGGGATCGGTGTTTAGTATCGCTTACGCCCTTGAGCTTCCTATCCTTTATATCGGTGTCGGTGAACAGCCAGAACATTTGATACCGTTTAACAAATATGAGTTTGTGGATGGAATTTTGGATGCAATTTTTGGGGAAGAAACCAAATAAGTATGGCCAAGAAAAAAACAACTCTCTTCGAATGTCAACACTGCGGTTTTACTACTCCAAAATGGATGGGAAAATGTACCAATTGCGGTGGATGGGACAGTTTTGTTGAACTCAATGAACAACAACAAGATATTGTCAAACTCACATCCTCTTCGTCTCCTTTAGCAGGTTCAAAAGCCAAAGAGATTACTCAGATACAAGAAGAGACGACAGAGCGCTACACCAGTGATGATGCGGAACTTGATATGGTTCTAGGCGGGGGAATCGTTCCTGGATCACTCGTCCTCATCGGAGGAAGCCCTGGAGTCGGTAAATCGACCCTCCTCTTAAAAATCGGCTCAAACCTCGCGAAGCAAAACCGCAATGTTCTTTATGTAAGCGGTGAAGAGAGTGAGGGACAGATCAAACTGCGTGCCAACCGTTTGGGAGCTAATGTTGACAATCTCTATCTTTTAGCGGAAATACGTCTCGAACAGGTTCTATCTGAACTGCACGAACGCTCATACGAATGTATCATTATTGACTCAATTCAAACCCTCTATTCCGAAACCATCGCCTCTGCTCCCGGATCCGTGACGCAGGTACGTCAGATCACCTTTGACCTGATGCGAATTGCCAAAGAACGGCGGATCGCTATTTTTATCATCGGTCATATCACCAAAGAGGGCTCCATTGCAGGCCCTCGCGTACTCGAACACATGGTAGACGTTGTCCTCTATTTCGAAGGGGACAGCGGTCATGAACTCCGTATTTTACGTGGCTTTAAAAACCGTTTTGGTCCTACAAGTGAAATCGGCGTTTTTGAGATGCGAAGCGAAGGGCTTATGTCGGCAAAAGATCTCTCCTCCCGTTTTTTCAATCGTAACAAATCCCAAAGCGGTTCAGCACTTACTGTCATTATGGAGGGGTCACGCCCCATCGTTCTCGAAGTTCAAGCCCTTGTAAGCGATACTCATGCCCCAAATCC
The DNA here is from genome assembly GCA_030696285.1 of Sulfuricurvum sp. GTDB lineage: Bacteria > Campylobacterota > Campylobacteria > Campylobacterales > Sulfurimonadaceae > Sulfuricurvum. Next base: position 7,828 of record JAUYSQ010000295.1, read on the forward strand.
TAAACGACAGGCGACGGGTTTTGACAATAACCGGCTCAATATGCTCCTAGCTCTCTTAGAGCGTAAGCTCGAAATACCCCTCAACAGCTACGATGTTTTTGTTAATATTACAGGAGGAATTAAGATCACTGAAACCTCCGCAGATCTTGCTATTCTCGCTGCAATCATCAGCAGTTTTCGTAACCGCACCATCTCTAAAGAGACCGTTTTTATCGGTGAAGTCTCCCTCGTAGGAGATATCCGTGAAGTCTATCAACTCGATCAGCGTCTCAAAGAAGCGCACTCTCAACAAATAACCAAAGCGTTAATCCCTAAAAAACCTCTCGAAAAAACGGCAATTAAATGTTATGAAATTGATGAAGTAAGCAAACTTTTGGAGTGGTTTTAACTCTAAGTAGCTATAATAAGTCTATCAAACCTAAGGATATTTATCATGGCAGAATGCTCTATCATTGCGGATCACAAATCTGAAGAAAGATATTCGAAGCTTTCCCTTGCCTTCTCGACACCTGAAGAAAAAATACAAATTGAAGAAGCAATTAAAAATTGTGTCGGCGAGTGCGCTCTTGAACCTATTATTTATTCCGGTGACGTTGCCGGAGGGATGAAAATGATTACCGTTGAATATCACGATGATTGTGATCGTGACGGTGGTAAAGTATATGAAAAGATTTTGTGCTCTTTAGGAATCAAAGAATGCCATTAAGTCAAAATATCCAACGGCTTAAAAAATTTGCCGAAGGAAATGAGACATTTCAAAAAACTTACTTCAAAAAACATGAAGAACATCTTTTGAAACTCGTCAAAGAGGGGCAAAATCCGCGTACCCTTTTTATTGGATGTTCAGATTCACGCGTCATTCCTGACCTAATCGTCCAATCCACTCCCGGAGATCTTTTTGTCATCCGCAATGTCGGAAACTTCGTTGCTCCGTATAAGCCCGATGAAGATTTTCACTCTACTGCAGCAGGAATCGAATACGCAGTAGGTGTTTTGGAGGTTTCTGAAGTTATCGTTTGCGGACATTCACACTGCGGTGCGATTGAAGCTCTCTATAAATCATCCTGCGATACCTCAATGATTCATACCGCAAAATGGCTGACATTGGGAGAAAAAGCCAAAACGATGGCCACTTTAGCATTGGGAGAAAACGCTGGCAAAGAAGAATTGCTCCGTGCGACTGAACGCCTCTCAATCATCACGCAAATCGAAAATCTTCTCAGTTATCCTTATGTTAAAAAACTCGCAGATGAAGAGAAATTATTTATTCATGGATGGTATTATGATATTGAAACGGGAGGGATTGAATATTATGATCCCGACACGTATCAATTCCGCCCCTTAAATGAAGTGGGCGAATAATTACCAATCCAAATATAAAAACAGCGACGAGAGAAAATAGTTGGTGATGAAAATCGCCACCGCAGAATAGACCACCGCAGCAATCGTCGATTCCCCTACTCCCCTTGCTCCGCCACTCGTATGGTATCCGATGTAACTGCCAATCATGCTCACAATCCATCCAAATACCGCTGCTTTGATCACACCGGTCATAATGTCATCAAATTCACCCAATCGCATAACTGTCTCTTGATAGGCAATAGGATTAATTCCAAGGACACTCGTTGAAATAAAATACGCGGATGAAACAGCAATAAAATCAAACCAAATAACCAACAAAGGGAGTGAAATAACGGTTGCAATAATACGTGGAACCAACAAATACTCTTTTGAATCCACCCCTAAAATATCAATAGCATCAATTTGTTCAGATACTTTCATCGTTCCCAGTTCTGCCGCCATTGCACTGATCGAGCGAGAAATAAGCATCAACGAAGCAAAAACGGGACCTAACTCTTTTGTAATGGAAAGAAAAATTGTATAGCCAATAAAATTTTCTATCCCAAACTGATGAAATCCGCTGTAAAGCTGAATCGCCTCTACCATTCCCGTAAACAATGCCGTAAGAGTCACAACACCAAGACACCCCAACCCTATTACATCGATTTGAGTCAGGAGTATTTTCGGCCGTTTTAAAGCCTTTGGATAAAGTTTTAATAACCTAATTTGAAAAAGGATAAAAATACCGAATTTCTCAATCGACATTAAAATAGTTAAAAAAGGACGACCAATAAACCCAAAAAACGACTCAATCATATTTATAACCCCTCTTTACTCCTCTAAGTTTACAGAAATCTGATAAAATTTCAAAGGATTCAAGGTACAATAATCACAATACTTTATTATTACCGGAGCAACGGATGGCTGAGAAAGAAAAAGAACACCATACAGAAGAAATAGCTGAAGGTGGCGAAAAGAAAAAATCGGGGAATATGTTACTGATTATTATCATTGTCGTATTGGTGTTAATATTGGTAATTGGTGGGGTAGTTGTTGCCATGATGTCAGGAAATCATGACGCAGAAGCTGAAGCATCCGGTGGCACAAAAAAAGAAGCCTCTGCCCATGGAGATGAAGCAAAAGCAGAAGATGAACACGCAGCTCCTGAAGGAGATGGGCACGGCTCTGCCTCGACCGAAGTAGGGATTATGTATCCTCTTGACCTTTTCACTGTTAATCTCCTCTCAGAAAGTGGTAGACGCTATCTAAAAGTAGAAATGAACCTTGAACTCGAAGGTGAAGAGCTGGCGATAGAACTCGATAGCAAAAAACCGGTATTACGCGATATTATTATCCGTATCCTCTCGTCTAAATCTCTCGAAGAGATCTCAACGGTCAAAGGGAAAGAAACACTCAAAGAACAAATTGTTTCTGAACTCAATACACGCATCAAAGACGGTAAAGTTAAAAACGTCTATTTTGTCGATTTTGTCGTCCAATAACGGACTATGATAGGAATTGATCTCATTAAAACCGATCGAATGAAGCGCCTTATAGAGCGTTTCGGTGATCATGCATTACAAAAATTTCTCTCTACGGATGAAATTATCCTTGTTAAAAATCATCGTACGGCAGCAGGATTTTGGGCAGCGAAAGAAGCGTGCTCCAAAGCTCTCGGATGCGGAATCGGGCAAGAATGCGGTTTTCATGATATAGTCCTCTCTAAATCTTCCAAAGGTGCACCGAGCATCGCTTTAAGCCAACGCGTCCAACAAGCCTTCAATATCACCGATACCTCTGTTTCAATCACGCATGATGGCGATTATGCTATTGCGGTCGTCGCGCTTCAAAACCGCCCTTAAACAAACCTCTATTATAATACGACCACTAGAATCAAAGGATCATTATGAGCGTAGAACAAACATTAAAAGAACGAAGCAATAACCAATGCGAACTTTGCGGAGCAACTGAAAATCTAGCTGTTTTTGAAGTAGCCCCGAGCGATAAAACAGCAGAACAATCACTCTATCTTTGTGAAACCTGCCGGACTCAGATCAATAATCCCCAAACCCTAGACGCAACCCATTGGCGTTGTCTCAATGATACCATGTGGAGTGAAACACCTGCGGTTCAAGTCATGTCGTATCGCCTTCTAAGCGCTCTTGGAGAGTCAGATTTGATCGATATGATGTATCTTGAAGATGACATCAAAACATGGGCAAATGCAGGGATGCTAAAAACAGCTTCCGACACGAGCGAGGGGCCAGTCGTTCATCGTGATAGCAATGGAACCATTTTGAACGACGGAGACACCGTAACCCTCATCAAAGATTTAGAGGTCAAAGGGGCAGGATTTACCGCCAAACGCGGAACGATTGTCAAAAATATTCGCCTCACGGATGATGCTAAATTCATCGAGGGAAAAATCAACGGTACACAAATTGTTTTGGTTGCCGAATACATGAAGAAAAGTATCTAAAAAACATGGAAGAGCTTATCAGCATTCAAAAATATGCGGCACAAAATCGCCAAAGCATTCACAACGTCATTAAAAAAACGATGAATGGGGAGCTTAAAACCGTTGCCAAAGAAGAAAATGGCAAAGAGGTGACCTACATCATCGCTACCCCTTCCAACGAACCCCTTTCACTTCCTATAGAAGCTTCCTCCGAGGAAGCCATTATTGATTACAAAAAAGAGTATGAGACGCTCCATAAAGAGTTCCTTATTCTCAGAACAAAGTATGAAAAACTTTTAAACGCATAGGGGTAATTCCACCCCCTCCCCCCATTTAAATTTCGCTATAATTGTTCTTATTTCACAGATTAAGGCACATAATTTGGCAATTTTTCAAAAATCCGTTATTAATTCGATCCAACAAGATGAAAGCCTCGTTGCATCCCGTTGGAATAATTTTCAAAACTACATCGCTAAAATCGACGCAATCCGTGGATTCAAAGAAGAAGTGTATCAAGACGGCTTTTTCAAAGATATTTTTGAGTCATGCTTGGGCTATACCCTCAAAACCACCAATCCCAATGATTATAATTTGGAACGTGAAAAGAAAAACGAAACCGACGGTAAAAAAGCCGATGGCGTTATTTATGTCAATGGTGAAATTATTGGAGTGGTTGAGCTAAAAGACCAAAAAACCAAAAATCTCGATGCTGTTGAGGGTCAAGCTTTCAATTATCACGCCTCTCACTCCAATTCCAAGTACATCATCATTTCCAACTTCGACGAATTGCGTTTTTACATCGACAAAAAAACAGCATACGAAAAATTCAACCTTTTTCATCTATCGTATGAAGATTTTAAGACCCTTCATTTACTCATCAGCTTTGAGAGTATCCGAGATAATATTCCTCTCAAACTCAAAGAGAAATCGGCAAGTTTCGAGCAAACCATTTCAAAAGAGCTGTATAAAGATTTTAGTGCGTTTCGGACGCATTTGTTTGAGAACATTGTTAAGAATAATTACACTCCCGTCATCTCAGAACCCTCTTGTCATCCTGAACTTGATTCAGGATCTCAGATTGCGGATCAAATCCGCAATGACGAAGGCTTAGACAAACAAACGCTCCTACGCCTCACCCAAAAACTCTGTGACCGTATCATCTTTATCCTCTTTGCCGAAGATCGAAATTTATTAAAAGCAAATACCGTCAAAGAGATACGCTCACGCCATGCAGCAGATGGTTTCGGTGATCGTAGCATGTACGATTATTATAAGCTCTATTTCAACGCTATCAACACAGGAAATGACAAACTCGGCATTCCCAAATACAACGGCGGACTGTTCGCCACCGATGAATTGCTCGATTCATTAAAAATCGATGATACTTATCTCGATATGGAAGCGCAAAAACTTTCGGATTTTGATTTTGAGAGCGATATTAGCGTCAATATTTTAGGGCATATTTTCGAGCAGAGTTTGACCGATCTCGAAGAGATGAATGCCTCGATGAACGAGACCACATTTGATAAAAAGAAATCCAAGCGTAAAAAAGACGGTGTATTTTATACACCTGAATACATCACTCGTTATATCGTTGAAAATACCCTCGGTAAATTGTGTAGTGATAAAAAAGCAGAACTGAAAATCGAGCCTGAAACGGTGGTTCTCAATCCTCGTAAACTCACAAAGCAAGAGCAGAGCTACAAAGAAATATTACTAAATTACAGAGAATGGCTAACCCATCTAAAAATCCTCGACCCTGCCTGCGGAAGCGGTGCGTTTCTCAACCAAGCGTTAGAATTTCTGATACGAGAACATACCCTTATTCGGGATTTACTATTGCCGTATGAGGATTTGATGATCGGATACGAAGTCGAAAAAAGCATTTTAGAACATAATCTTTATGGTGTGGATATAAATGAGGATGCGGTGGAGATTGCAAAACTTAGTTTGTGGTTGCGGACTGCTCATAAGGGGCGTGAGCTTACGAGTCTAAATGATAAAATTGTATGCGCTAATTCGCTTTTGGCTATGCCGTTTGAAGAGGATAGTTTTGATGTGGTGATTGGTAATCCGCCGTATGTTGCTCTAAACAAGATTAAAGATATTGATTATAGCCGTGCAGGGTTTGAAGTCTTTGAGAAAACGGGCGACTTGTTGGCGTTATTTATTGAAAAAGGGCTACGTCTCACGGCTGAGGGAAAATACTTTTCGTTTATCGTTTCGAACAGTTGGTTAAAAACCAAGTACGGCGAATCACTCAAGAGGTTTTTAGAAAAAAATGGACAAACGGAAGTTATTAATTTTGTAGGGACGCAATTGTTTGAAGATGCGACGGTAGAGAGTTGTATCGTGAATTCTATTCGCTATCCCTCCGTCATTCCGTGCTACGACACGGAATCCACAAACAGCCAATGGATACCGAATCAAGTTCGGTATGACGAAAATATCACCATCACCATCACCATCACCAACATCCGACACTTCACCACCCAAAATGCCAGTGTTGAAACTATCACCGAAGCGATAGTAAATAGTGC
>JAUYSQ010000005.1 GCA_030696285.1 Sulfuricurvum sp.
TCTGGAGAGGATGTTTCCGAGGGGCTTATCTGTGTTGTTTCCGTTCGTGTCCCTGAACCACAATTTGAAGGACAGACGAAAGGAAAACTCGGAAATACCTACGTTCGTCCATTGGTTCAAAAAGCAACGTATGAGCGTTTAACCAAATATTTCGAAGAGAATCCTCTTCAAGCTAAAGTAATTATTCAAAAAGCACTTATGGCGGCACGAGGACGTGAAGCGGCTAAAAAAGCACGTGAACTCACTCGTCGTAAGGATGCCATGAGTGTGGGAACTCTCCCTGGAAAACTTGCCGATTGTCAAAGCAAAGATCCTTCTATCAGTGAGCTTTATCTGGTGGAAGGGGACTCTGCGGGCGGTTCGGCAAAACAAGGGCGTGACCGCGTTTTTCAAGCGATTTTGCCACTTAAAGGTAAAATTCTCAATGTTGAAAAATCTCGATTGGACAAAATTTTAAAATCTGAAGAGATTACCAATATGATTACGGCATTGGGTTGTGGAATTGGTGAAGAATTTAACGAAGCAAAACTTCGTTACCATAAAATCATCATCATGACCGATGCCGACGTTGATGGAAGCCATATCCAAACATTATTACTAACATTCTTCTTCCGATATCTCCCAAAAATCGTCGAAAACGGCTATCTCTACCTTGCACAACCACCTCTTTATCGTTATAAAAAAGGAAAAAAAGAGATCTATTTTAAAGATGATCGCATAATGAATGCCTTTTTGATTGAAAATGGGATTGAAGCGTTAGAGATGGATAATCTCAACGTCGGTGTAAATGATTTAGTCTCCTTTTTCAAAATGGTCGATCACTACCGAAGTACTCTTGATGCGCTAGAGCGTCGCTATGCACTGGTCGATTTGATCCGTTATTTCATTGAAAATCCTGATCTTATTGCCCTGTCACTCACAGAACTTTATACCCATGTAGAGAGCTTCTTAAACGCGCAAGGGTACAATATTTTGAGTAAAAATGTGAACGATGAAGACATGCACCTGTTTGTTCAAACTAAAGAGGGACTCGAAGAGCTGCACGTGAATGATGATCTTTTTGCTTCTCCTCATTTTGCGGAAGCCAATTATATTTTCCGAAAAATTCAAGATTGGAATTTACCGCTTGAGGGAGATTTACTTAAATTGCTTACTAGCATTACCGATTATGCTAAAAAAGGGTCGTATATCCAGCGCTATAAAGGTCTCGGGGAAATGAATCCGGAACAGCTTTGGGAAACGACTATGACACCTGAAAACCGTGTATTACTTCGTGTTACGGTCGAAGATTCAGAATCAGCAGGTGAAGCATTTAGCCTCTTTATGGGAGATGATGTCGAACCGCGCCGTAATTACATCGAAACCCACGCTAAAGACGTTAAACATTTGGATATTTGATCGTTTTTTATGACCTATACTGAAGAAAAAGAGCGTTCCCACCGTTTTGCACTGGCACTTCGGATGGGATTGCCAATCTTTTTACTAAGTGTTGTTAGTTTGTTTATCCTCTTTTCAGAGCCATTAGCCACGATCTCTTCTTTAATTTTTCTTTCTCTTCTTTTACTGGCTATGGCAATCTATTTTATTTTCTTTTTGATCAATCAAAGCAGTTATGAACAAATAACCGATTCCATAACCCATACGTTTACCCCTGAATATTTTTTTAAACTCTATAATCGCTGGAGTAAAACCAAAACATGTACGGTTATTATGATCAGTATCGATAATCTTGCAATAATCAATGAACGTTACGGTATTAAAAACGGGGATAATATTTTAAGAGAATCAGTCCTTCAAATTAACGACTTTTTTACCTCTAAAGAGATCAAAAAACTTCCTGTTTGCCGTTATAAAGGGGGAGATTTTCTCCTTATATTGATGGGTGAAAAAGAGCGTATTATTCCAATAATAGAGCTTTTTTTAGCAAAATATCAAGAAAATGTGATTCATGAAATTGAGGTTGGATTTTCGGCGGTTGTATTGGATAGCAGATTTATTAAACACCAAGAAGAGGTATTAACACGCCTTTACGAACTTCAATACGCGCATAAAGACAAAAAAACTGTTGATGATCAGGAGGAGGTAGTCCCTGCACAACTCGAATATTCCGTTTTGAATGCCCTTGAACATCATCGTTATTCCGTCGCAGTACAAACAATTTGCTGTGATGCTATCCCTGTCGTTGAAGTTACTTTTAAACTTATCGATGAAAATGGAAAGTTTATTCACCAAAGCAGATTTATCCCCTTTTTAAACCGTATCGGAAAAATGAGAGAATACGAAGAACATCTTTTAGAAATGGTGATTAAAATAGCCGCTACAGGACACTCTTGTCATATTGTCACCCTTTCAGCGGTAACGTTGCGAAACGGGTTGTTTTTTCAATACGCATTGGAACTCTTGCAGCGCCACCCTGATGCTAAAAATAAAGTTGTTTTTTTACTGGATGAAAAAGAATATTGTCCTCAAATCAAACGTTTTCGTGAGCAGATTGCCCAATATCGTGCGGTAGGGTACAAAATTGGACTGGATCGTTTAGGGGGAAGTCATGTCAGCTTGATGTACCTTAAAGAATTTCAAGTTGATTTTGTCCGTTTTGATACCCTTTATACTCGTCATATTAAAGAGGAAAAATACCAAAATATTCTTCAAGGGCTGAATATCAGCGCTCATTTATGCGGTGCTGCAACGTGGATCGGTATGATTGAAGATGAAGAAAGCGATAAAATTGCAAAGCGGTTGAAAATCAACTACCGGCAGGGTAATTATCACGGTAAAATTAGACTATTAGAACCAACACAGGGAGATATTTTATGAAATACGGCGAACAGATAGTTGAAAATTTTGATATTGAAAAAGATTTTGAGATTTGGCCCAATATCCATGAACGTGATTATGTTGTTAAGGTAACATTACCTGAGTTTACGTGTCTTTGTCCTCGCAGCGGCTATCCTGATTTCGCGACGATTACCATCGAATACACACCAGACAAATGGGTGGCGGAACTCAAAGCCATCAAACTCTACATTAATTCGTTCAGAAACCGCCATATTTCGCACGAAAACGGTGCCAATGAGATCTACAGTCTCTTTGAAGACAAAATTGCTCCTAAGCGCTTAAAAGTCGTTGCGGATTATTATCCTAGAGGGAATGTTCATACAGTGATTGAGATTGATAGTGAGAAGATGGGGAAATAGTTTTCATTCCGTTCGCCCTGAACCAGTCGTTGGGTAAGTGGGCGGTTCATGGTTCGAGGGGCTCATCCTCGAACGAAGAGGTAAATCACCCAAATTTCCCTGTAATATATTCTTGCGTAAGTTTTTCTTTCGGGGTAACAAAGAGTTCTTCGGTTTGCCCTAGCTCAATAAGTTCACCCAAATACATAAATCCGGTGTAATCGCTCACGCGCGCGGCTTGTTGCATGTTATGGGTTACGATAATGATAGAAACACGTTCTTTGAGTTCGATAACGAGTTTTTCAATCCCTTGAGTCGAGATGGGATCGAGTGCCGAAGTGGGTTCATCAAACAGTAATACTTCAGGTTCTACAGCAATGGCGCGGGCGATACACAAGCGTTGTTGCTGACCTCCTGAGAGACCGTTAGCATCTTGTTTAAGACGATCACTGACTTCTTTCCAAATGGCAGCGTCTTTGAGTGCTTTTTCGACACGGTCGTTTAGTTCGGTTTTGTTTTTAATCCCCTGAAGACGCATACCATAGGCAACATTATCGTAAATTGACATCGGAAACGCCGTCGGTTTTTGAAAAATCATTCCGATTTTAGTACGCAAGTGAATCAAATCTTCTTTTGGGGTGAGAATATTACGCCCCTCAAATTCGATTTCCCCCGCATAGGTATTACCCGGATACAGATCATGCATACGATTAAATGCACGCAAAAGCGTCGTTTTACCACATCCTGAGGGGCCGATAAGTGCCGTGATAGAATGCTTAGCGATGGGCATCGTCACTTTTTTCAAGCTTGGCTCAGAAGCACCTTTGTAGGTGAATTCAAAATCTCGTACGTGAAGTGCGCATTCTTCTTTAATGTCAATGATGCTTGCCATGTTTTATTTCCCTTTTTTTCCGGCGAATAAGATGATTCGCCCTAATATATTTAAACCCAAAATGAACATAGAGAGGATGAAGGCGGCTGCCCATCCCAGTTGTTGCCAATCCTCATACGGACTGATAGCGTAATTAAAAATTGTCACCGTTAGCGATGGCATTGCCGCGTTTAGATCGGTGGTGAAAAAATTGTCGTTAAATGAGGTGAACAGCAAGGGTGCTGTTTCTCCGCCTACGCGGGCAATCCCCAGCAGTACGCCTGTCAAAATTCCAGCTTTAGCGCCACGATAAACGACATCTTTAATAACCTTATATTTCGGAGCTCCCAGCGCAAATGCGGCTTCACGAAGCGTCCCGGGTACCAGTTGGAGCATATCATCGGTGGTGCGCAAGATGATAGGGATCATAATGATGGCTAATGCAATTGCCCCTGCCCACGCGCTGAAATGTCCCATCGGCATAACGATGACGGCATACACAAACGCTCCAATAACGATAGAGGGTGCTGACATCATAATATCGCTGATGTCGCGGATGGTATGTGCAAGGCGGGAGTTTTTACCGTATTCGCTCAAATACGTGCCCGCTAAAATCCCCAACGGAACACCAATCCCCGTTGCTAATCCGACTAAAATGAGTTGACCGACTAAAGCGTGCTTGAGACCACTCTCGATGTATCCCGGAGGGGCACCCTCGAAGATGAAGATATTCCAGTTGAGCGCACTCATCCCTTTCATCACCAAAACACCCAAAATCCAAAATAAAAAGGCCAGGGCAATGACAGCGCTAAGAGTTGAAAAACCCAAGGCAATACGGTTAACCATAATTCGTTTTTGTACGGCGGTCATTATGCTCTCCTCGCTTTACGTAAAAAGTAAAATTTCGCAATAGCGATAACGACAAAACTCATAATGAGCAAGGTGAGGGCTAAACCAAAAAGGCTTGAGAAATAGAGTGACGAATCCGCTTCGGTAAACTCGTTGGCAAGGGTAACTGGAATCGAGGTTGTCGGGTCAAGAATCGATCCGGGGACATGGTGGACGTTCCCCATAACAAATGTGACTGCCATTGTCTCCCCGATCGCACGACCAAGCGCTAAGATAAGGGAACCGATGATTCCTGCTTTGGCGTAGGGGATGATAACGTCTTTGATAACGTCCCATTGGGTTCCGCCCAGCGCGTAGGCCGATTCTTTGAGAATATCAGGGGTGGTGTTCATCGCATCACGGGTAACTGCCGCCATAAACGGCAAAATCATAATCGCCAACACGATTCCCGCTGCGAGCAATCCGATCCCCATTCCTCCAAAAATATCACGGATGATGGGGACAAAATAAAACAATCCCCACATTCCATAAATGACCGAAGGGATAGCCGCGAGAAGTTCAACGCTGACGCCAAAAAAGCTTTTGACTTTATCGTGGGCAATTTCACTTAGGAATATTGCGACGCCTATGGCGATAGGTACAGCGAGAAGCATGGCTAAAAAAGTAGAGATGACCGAACCTAAAATAGCAGCTTGTGCTCCAAATTTATCGAGATTCGGTGCCCATTCATCTTTGGTAATGAAATCCAGACCAAATGCGTTCATCGCTTCGAGTGAGTGGTTGAACAGCACCACAAAAATCCATGCCACAATAACGAGGATTAAGAGGGCGCTGAATCGCGTGAAGTTGAAAAATATTTTATCGATCATGCAAGGCCTTGCGTTATTTTGTCGTGATATTGTAATATAATTTCGATTACAAAGTTATTACTAAATCTCTTTTTAACCATTGAATTGCCTCTTGCCTAGTAAAAAATTGCTGATTGAGCTGTGCTTCGTAAGCGGTATCTAAAATATTTTTAAATTGCTGGGAGGGGATTAGTCCCAGGGTTATCAAATCTCGTCCCATTAGCAAAGGCTTGGGAGGGGAGTGTAGAACACCCAGCTTTTTTGCGTGAGAATATAGCCATTCCCCTGCCTCAAAATGTTCGGGACGACTCTCGTCAAACGCTCTCCCAAAAAAATCAGCGCGAGCAACGAGAACCAAATTTTCGATCGATACGTGAGTGCTTAGGCGTAAAATGTCACTATCGCTTGATTGGTTACGATAAAGTTTGCGTGGAGTTCCATGATACGCGATCAGCGGTAAAACGGCGTTAATGAGAAATTTGTCCTCTGTGATACGCCAAAGCCATGATCGGGCGATGTCAACGCCTGCGTGCGCGTGACGAGGAGCATTTAAAAGAGCATCTTCCATCACAGTTGTGGAGGGTTTGCCAATGTCGTGCAATAACACGGCTAACATAAGAGGGCAATCGCGTTTGGCATCACCGGTGCGCATTCCAGCCATAGAATCGAGCGCCATCATCGTGTGGGTCCAAACAGAACCCTCTGGATGAGAGGTGGGGTCTTGGGGAGTGATTTCGAGCTGATCGAGTGGAGTAAAAAAAGATAATCCTCCCATCTGTCTGAGAAGTTCAAATCCGATTGAGGGTTTAGGTGAGAGAAGCAAGAGTTTTTTGAGCTCTTCAAAAATGCGTTCTTTCGGGAGTTCGGAGAGGGCACTGTTTTCAATCATGACACGGCATAAGCGCAGAAGATTTTCGTCGCATACCAAATCATATCGGGCAGCAAATTGTACGGCACGTAATACCCTTAGAGGATCTTCCACAAACGTCTTTTCATCGACACAGGCAAGTTTTTTGCACCGCAAATCCTCTAATCCGTTATAAGGATCCAATACCATTTTGGTTTGCGGGTTATAGCCCATGGCATTGATCGTAAAATCGCGCCGCCGCGCCGCCGTAGTAAAATCGAGGGTGAAGTCACAACGGATATCGAACCCTTTGTGCCCTGCACCTTGTTTGGATTCAGTGCGAGGGGGTGAAAAATCAATTTCCAGTTCTTTTATCTTAAGTTTTATGACTCCAAAGCTTTTACCTACAAGATTGAGCTTGCCAAAGGGTTTTAGTATCTTCTCAATCTCTTCGAGGGATTGCATGTTGTAAAGCTCAATATCGATATCTTTTGAATTTGTTCCCAGCAGTGCATCACGGACATATCCCCCTACCACTATGGGAGTGATTTGATGAGCCTGTAACGATTCGAGGATTGGATGAAGAGCGGGAGGGAGCGAGATCATTTGGGGGGTATTTTTTTGGATACGAGGGTGTCAAGTCCAAAACTAAAAGTGGAGCCGATACCCAAAGTGCTCTCAATTCGCAGTAGTGTATCGTGAAGTTTGAGAATGTAGCTGACGATGGCAAGGCCTAATCCCATCGAGTTGTCCCAGCTGTTTTTTTGAACACGGTAAAACTTATTACTAATGAGTTCCAGTTCCGAGGGGGCAATGCCGATCCCTTTGTCGGTAACTTCTATCGTATGATCGGTGAGCTTGAGGGTGACTATATCCTCAGAATATTTAATTGCATTGTCTATGAGGTTGGTGATGACAAGATCCAGCATGGTTTTATCCGCGTAGACTTCTTTGGAATATCCCTCATAGCTAATAACGCGAAGGGGATATTTTCCCTGAAGTGTAGAGGTGACATCGCGACACAGAGTGTCGAGATCAAAGGTGGTGGGCTTGATAGAGAGATCGTTATTTTCGAGTTTAACAGAGAGGGAGAGCCGGTCTAGCATCGTACTGATTTTAAGGGCGTTGGAGTGTATTTTGCCCAAAAATTTTTCTCGTATGGCAAGGTTGAGATTGGGATCTTCTTCGAGTGTTTCGGTGTATCCGACGATGGCGGCGACAGGGTTTTTAAATTCATGGCTGATGGCAGAGAGAATGTCATTTTGCTGTTTGTTGATGAGACGAAGTCTTGCTGTGTATTTGCGCTTTTGTTTATCGCGGTTTCGTAGTTTTTTGACGAGATTTTTGAGAAGGAGGGTAATTTGTAAAAACTCTCTAAAATGTTCGGGTTTTAAGACGGCCATATAATTTTTCGCCGATATTTCGTGCAGATAATAGGTGATTTGAGCAATATCGTACTGCACTTTTTTGGAGATTTTAAATGCAAGGATGAGGGCTATAACGATAAATAAAGCAAATGATGCTGCGAGCGTGATCCAGAGTTGATAAAAATATCCCATAACGCTGTGAAGTGTTACCCCAAGGCGGAGAATGACAATATCTCCATGAAAAGCAATTTGTTTGGCAACAAAAATATAATCCTCATCGAAGCTGGCAGAATAGCGTACCTCTACTCCGTAAGGCTCTGTTGCCGCATTCATGATCTCTTCACGATTGCGCATGGAGTCAATGGAACGCTTGTCAATATTACTCTCGGCGAGGACTTTTCCGTCAATATCGAACAAGGTGGCCCGATAATCGGTTTGATTGTGTACGGCATTGACATAATGATCTACATTTAGCGATTGATTGGAACGTGTGGCAACCAGCTCCAATGTTCGTTTAAGGTGATTGATATTGTCGTTGACAATCATCTCTTTGAGGGTGTAATAACCAATAAAAGAGGCGATAGCGAGGGTTCCAATAAAAAGAGCCAGTGTGTTTAGAAAAAAAAGCTGATGAATTTTTAACACAGGGTGTATCCGACTCCCCTCACCGTTTTGATGTACTCCTTGCTTTTATCCGGATCGATTTTCTCTTTTAGGCGGTTGATCGCAACATTTACCGTGCGGTCTTGATATACTTCATCGCTTCCCCATACGTGTTCGAGGAGATACTCACGGTCTAATACAATATTTTGATTACTGATGAGCGCGTACAATAAATCAAACTCGAGTTTGGTGAGTTCTATGAGGCTATTTTCAATCATGAGGGTGCGGGATGCGAGGTTTAAGGTTATATCACGGTAGGTACTATTCCCCTCATTAGGCGATTTTTTGGTGCGGCGCAAAATGGCTTTTACGCGTAAAATGAGTTCTTTCATACTGAAAGGTTTGGTGAGATAATCATCCCCGCCTCGCTCAAAACCCTGCTCGATATCTTCGTCTTTGTCTTTGGCACTGATAAAAATGACGGGAATATTGATCCCCTGACGTCGTAAGGAGGCGATGTATTCGCTTCCCTCAGTCCCAGGGAGATTACGATCCATTAAAATCAGATCAACGTTTTCTTCGGAGAGCACTTCGTGCACGCGCTTAGTGTTGAGAAAACCAATCGTTTCAAACCCTTCGCGTCCGAGATTGAATTCCATCAGTTCTAAAATATCTTCTTCATCCTCGACGATGAGTATGAGCGCATTCATAAAAAAGGCCCTTACGAGTGATAGTTTAATTCGCCGCCTTGTTGGGCGTACAAAAGAAGGGCAGCGATGTTGACGGTTCGATCCCCTGTTCTCTCCAGCTTACGGAGTGTTGCAAGTACTCTAACGTAATCAGCAGAGAGTTCATGTGATTCGACAATGAGATTGAGGAGATCTTTTTCGATGATAGAAAAGAGGTCATCGTTCTTGGACTCTTCAACGGATACTTTGCGAAACAGCTCTTCGGCATCCGAAGTGTTCATATTTTCCAAATACTCATGGATGTATTGCAATGCATTGAGTGTTGTTTTTTGCAGCTGAATGATAGAAGAGGTCATAGGAGTAATATCGCATTCTCCGGCGCAAAGGTCTTGGAGTCTGGTAGTATATTTTTTCATATTCTCACCGATACGGTCAAGCTCGTTGGTCATTTTTAAAAAGGCAACGAGAAGTCGTAGTTCTTCAGCCTCAGGACCGTAGAGGGCGAGTGTTTTGATTACCTCGTTATCGATTGTGTTTGCCTCGGTTTGGATGCTTTTGAGGTGTTTTTTAGCACTTTCGTAAAGGTCGTTCTGATTGTTTTCAAATGCAGTGAGCGTCTCTTCGTTGGCAAGGATGATAGAGGCAACTAGACTAGAGAGCTGTGTTCGGATTTCGTTGAGTTTGTTTTCATAACGTGGTAGCATGCTTAAACCTTTTGTTAATAACGTAAATATTGTGATTGTAATCTAAGTATCGTCACAATTTGATTACAATAGTTTACCATACTCTGTAACCTTTTTGTTACCTACCCCCAAGTACAATATCGAAATAAAAAACCATTCAAGGACAATCCATGCTAAGAAAAGTTACTCAAGGTTTCGTGATTGCAGCTATTGCAGCTACGTCGATGATCGCAGCAGATAAAATCAATGGCGCAGGCGCAACCTTCCCGGCTCCTTGTTATTATGACTGGGCTTATAACTACCAAAAAGCGACCAAAACGCGTGTTAACTACCAATCAATCGGTTCAGGCGGCGGTATCAAGCAAGTTTCTGAGCGTATCGTTGATTTCGGTGCTACGGATGCTCCATTGACTCCAAAAGAGCTTGAAAAAGCAAATTTGAGCCAATTCCCGGCGGTTATCGGCTCTATCGTTGTTGCGCATAACATCCCAGGTGTTGCAGACGAAAAATTGAAATTGAAAAACAGCGTAGTTGCTGACATCTTCGCGGGTAAAATCACAATGTGGAATGACGCCGCAATCAAAGCAGACAACGCAGGGGTAAATCTTCCCGCTGAAAAAATTATTGTTGCTCACCGTTCAGACGGGTCAGGGACTACGTATGTATTTACTGACTATTTGAGCGAATCTTCTAAAATGTGGAAAAGCAAATTCGGTATCGGTAAAGCAATCGGATGGGCAACCGGCGTCGGCGGAAAAGGAAATGAGGGGGTAACCAACCTTATCAAACAAACTCCGTATTCTATCGGCTACATCGAAAACGCATACAAAGAGAAAAATAACCTTTCAGCAGCAACCTTGCAAACAGCAGAGGGCAAATGGGTTACGGCTACGCTTCCAAACTTCCAATTGGCAGTTAAACAAGCAAAATGGAGCAAAAAAGATCACTTTTATAGCTCATTGGTTATGCAAGACGGATCGTATCCGATCGTAGCAGCAACGTTTATTTTATTGCCAAAAGACAAAGCGGAAGCCAATGCTGAAGTTATCAAATTCTTTGATCATTCATTCCGTAATGGTGACAAAGCGGCTCAAAAATTGGGTTATATCCCATTGCCGGTTGAAACAACAAACATGGTACGTGAGTACTGGGCCGGTAAATAAGTTTTACCACCACTGTCATCTTTTTCTCGTCATTCCCGCGAAGGCGGGAATCTAGCTGGATCCCCGCCTTCGCGGGGATGACGATGTGGATAACGCTAAGCTCACCTTGGTGATTTTAACGGTGTCTTTTTCATCGAAGGCCCACGTTTCATTTCTTCTTCCTTCTTTCTTAAAGCTTGATAGCCCGTTTTAGCGTATGCACTCGGGCCTCACCTGTTATTCTCTCGTTTTTTATTCATTCATCGTATCGTAACCCTTTTGTAACCGTAACATTGACGTAATCTTCTTTTTCTACAATGCTGTTATTAAAAATCAGGAGTGATAACCAATGAAAAAAGTAACTTTATCTGCCCTTGCTGCGGTGATGTTGTCAGGTGTAGTGTATGCTGACACTATGACTCTCTTTAGTGACCCAAAAACAGGTCAAGTATTTACAACACCGGCTGAAGGTCGTGTAGAGATGGGCGATTTCGTTGATGCGAAAACGATTGATATGAATCAGCGTGAAGGTGAATCTGCTTTTTCTGACTACAAAGAAAATCAAAAAAAGTATGTCAACGTAAAATCAAAAGCAAAAACGCTTGAATTTAGCGGTACGCATTACCTTGGCTATACATCAGCAAATCCTACTACAAAAAAAGATGTTACCAATGGAGATCAATCAAACTATGATGGCAGATCTGCAGGTTTTGAAATGCGTCGTAACTATGTTCAAGTAAAAGCATTTATCAACGATAAAGACTATCTTCGTGTAACCATGGATTCAACGAAAGAATTGGCTTCATCTGTAGGTACTACGCAAGATGGTAGTGATTTGAAAACGTCACAAGGCGGTGGCTATGCAGACGTATTTATCAAATACGCTTACCTCTATTTGGATAAAGTTCTTCCATATACTGGTGTAGAAGCGGGTATTGTACACCGTCCGTGGATTGACTATGAGGAACACAACTCATGGCATTACCGTTCATTCAATAAAGTTGTTCTAGAAGAAAAAGGGACTGCAACCGAATCGGGTGTTGACCTTGTGAACTCGGCTGATTTTGGTATTAATTTCCAAACGAAAACCGAACTATTCAGTTCTGAAATCGGTATTTTCAACGGTGAGGGATACCACGCAGATAAAATTGCTGGGAATCAACAAAACAGTTCTGATATGTCTTTGGAATGGCGTTTGACGGGTCACATTTTGGGTGATGGTACAAAAGTCGGTAAGAATGACCGTACTAAAGACACCTATTTGAATGTTTCCACTATGGGATTGATCTCTAAAAACCATAAAGATGACAATGCTACAATTGATGATTCAAAAGAATACGATCGCACTTTCTATGGTGTTCATGCTGTATATAATCAACCGGAATTCTTGATTGCTGCGCAATATGTAAAGGCAGAAGATAAGTCTCAAAGTGCTACGCTTACAGATGGTAAAGAGTACGATGTTTGGTCAATCAATGGTGAAATTCGCCCAATAACCGATTGGACAATCATCGGACGTTATGATGATTATAAAATCGATAAAGTTGCAAAAGTTACGGGTGCAACATCAACTTCTGTTGAAGGTACAAAATGGATCGCTGGTTTAGCGTATAAAATGAATAAAAATGTGAGCTTTATCGGTTCTGGAAAATGGATTGATGAAAAAGGTGCAACAGGTTTTGATACTGGTGAATCCAAAGACGTTTACATGCTCACTACCGAAGTTAAATGGTAATTTAGATTGGATTCCGTGTCATAGCGCGGAATGACTTCGATTTCTTCTTCCTTCTCCCGTCATCCCGTACTTGATACGGGATCCATTCACTGTTTTTGGATTCGCTGACCGTGGCACGGAATGACAAATACTAAAAACGAACCCCACAATATGCTACAATCTCCTCTTATTTAAACCCAAGTGATTTTTATGGATAAAGTTACCCTTTTGCTTATTATGGTGGGCTTGTTGTTCACCCTCATTTTTTTGGTTTTACTCTATGTCTGGGTGAGTCGGACGAAAAGAGCTCCTGATGCCCAAGCAGCGGAGACGTTTGAATCGCTTCAGTCGCTGATTTCTGATGTCAGCACAAGCAATAATGATCTTGTCCGTGCGGTAGAGGTTCTGATAGAAAAATTTATTCAGATTGGTGAGGGAACGCGCGATTATTCGCATTACGAAGCGTTGATAGAGAGACTGTGCATCCATCCTCATACCGATTCAAAAGTGGTTTTACGTTTTGAGCGAGCGTTGCGCTCTGCGAATCCTCGGTTTAAAGAGAAAATCGAAAAAGCGCTGAAGCACGGACTTGCGCACAGAGGTTAAGAGAGAAAAACTATAACTTCACTTCGACTTTAGAGGACGCGCGAAGCGTTTCGGTCGTTTTGGTCATTTGTGCTTTAAATTTTTCCATTTTGATAAACTGCGTTATCTCAAATTTTGCTTTTTCGTACGGTACTGCTTTGCCGTTTTGTTTCATCTTTTCTTTATTGGCATCGTAAAATGTTTTGGTCTCTTTGTCGCTGACAGTGATTTTCCCCATCTGTTGCTTCATCCACATATCGACAGCGAGATCATCACGCAAGGCGGCGTAGGCGAGCTTGAACTGCGGAGTGTTTTGGATACCGCTTTTGGCCACCTGTCCTTTGATAAGATGCTGATTGATGAGCTGATCGACCACTTGACGTTTCATCTTCGGATCAAGCTTGTCAAACGTCATTCCCGGAATTGCTTTGGACATAAAAGCACTGGCATCGCTTGACGTAATAGATTGGCCATTGACAATGGCAAGAGTTGCAGGAGCGGCGAGTGCAAACGTAACAGCTGTCGCTAAAATAAGGGGGTAACGTAGCATTAAAATCCTTTTATGTAAAAAGATATTGTAACGAAAAAACGGTTTAATATTTGAAGAAGTAGAGGGGTAAAAACTATGAGACTAAAAAGTATGGCGGACAGCTAGGGATTCGAACCCTAGAAAGGTTGCCCTTTACACGCGTTCCAGGCGTGCGCCTTCGACCACTCGGCCAGCTGTCCATTTTGAGGAGCGGTATTGTAATCTATCCTACCTTAAAAGGTCTCAAACCCCTCGGCGGGATGAGCTTCTTTTTCGGCTTTGTTCACGGTTATATCGATTACGATAATGATTGATCCACGCTAACAAGATAATTCCCATTAGCAGTACTGCACTGACCTCGTACCCGATCGCCCAAATAACGAAGAACGATGTGAGATTAAACTCCAAAAAGTATTCGTAACTTGCACGCGCTACAAATAAAAATAAAAAGCTGAGTCCAATAAGATAAGGGAGAGTGAGGAGATACACGAACATTACGAGCCCCTCATACCCCTCTGGTGCAAAGATGAACTTACGATAATCGATTTCTTGACTTAGAAAATCTTCTTCTTGAACCTTGCGCCGCTGAATGCTCTCTTTTGAATATTGTTGTCCTGCACTTCGATAATCGTTAGATAAAAAAGATTTGGAGTCTTTGGAAAAATTTGTATCCATTATAACCGCCTTGGTTGCATATCACACAATTTTATTATTGTAACCATTTTTGTGGTAAATTAAACTAAAATCGATATGATATTAGTAAAATATTCTCAAAGAGGGTAATTATAAAGGTTTTTATGCGTTCTGATCAACGATTTTTTGATGTCAGCGATGATTTTCGCTCCCCCTACGCCCGCGACCGTGATCGAATCATCCACTCAGGGAGTTTTCGCCGTCTCGAATACAAAACACAGGTATTTCTCAACTCTCAGGGTGATTTTTTCCGCACCCGTCTCACCCACAGTATCGAAGTGAGTCAGATTGCCCGCTCCATTTGTTCCCATTTGGGTTTACAAGAGTCTCTCGCCGAATCGATCGCCCTTGCGCATGATTTGGGGCATACTCCTTTCGGGCATATTGGTGGGGATACGCTTGATGAGTGTTTGAAAAAAGAAGGATTTAGCCATGGATTTGAGCATAACTTTCAGAGTTTTCGGGTTGTAACATTGTTGGAACAGCGTTATAAGGCGTTTTTGGGGCTAAACCTCACCTATGCGACGCTAGAGGGGATACTCAAACACTCGTATCCTTATAACAAAACGTTTTTACCCGATTCGGTTCGCAATGCGTTTGCCCTCGATACTCATCCCAGCATCGAAGCGATGATCGTTGATCGTGCCGATGAGATCGCTTATATCAGTCATGATATCGATGATGGGGTTGCGTCTGGGCTTATCACCTTTGATACTCTTAAATCAAGCGAACTTATTCAAACAATTCTACAAAAAGTATACGATGAGGGAATCTATGAAGACGAGGATGAGATGTTTCGCTATCGTTTCAGTTCCCATCTTATCAATCATCTGGTCTATTCGCTTTTGGAGTATTCACGGGATAAAATTGATAACACACGCGTGTTAGCATCCGTTATTGATTCCAAAGAGGACATTCCTGTCGGAATGGCTCCGGAACTCGAAACACAGATCAAAAAACTCAAAAAAATCCTCTTTCAAAACCTCTATCAAGACAAAGACATTATGCGTAAAATGTTTGCAGGAAAGCAGGCGATTATTGGGTTGTTTAATGCTCTAATGGAAGAGCCGAAAATGCTTCCTCTCTATTTTCACAATCAATTGGCGTTACGGAATAAACATCGGGTTGTGAGTGACTACATTGCCAGTTTGTCGGATCGGTACGCTATGAAACTTTATAATGAGCTGTACGGGAGAGAGGGATAGGTGCTATAATTCTTTTATGAATACAATAGCGATTATCGGTGGAGGTGCGGCTGGACTGATGGCGGCGCTGAGCGCTGCACGAGCCGGCGCAGACGTAACGATTTATGAGCACAACGCAAGTGTCGGGAAAAAGATTTTAGCCTCGGGAAACGGGCGTTGCAATATTATTAATACGAGCGCTTGTTCGGATGATTATGCGGGAGCGAATCCGCAGTTTGCACAGTATGCACTAGAGCAGCTTCCATACGCAGCTTTTGAGACGTTTTGTCACTCCATCGGTTTACTTCTCGACAGCAAGGAAGACGGGCGCTGTTATCCGCTCTCAAACGAAGCTAAAGCGGTATTAATCGCTTTTAAAAGTGCTGTAACCGAAGCGGGGGTGAAAGTCCTCACCGAAAAAAAAGTGACGGCTCTTTTTAAAGAGAAAGGGCGTTTCGTCGTCCAATCCGATCAGGAAAAAAAGAGTTACGATAAGGTGCTCATAGCTACGGGTTCAGAAGCCGCTCCACAGCTTGGCGCATCGGCGGATGGATATCACTTTGCTAAAAGTTTTGGTCATGACATTATCCCGACCTACCCCTCTTTGGTGCAACTGCAGCTAAACTCTAAAATTCACTCTAAAATGGCAGGGGTCAAAACGCATGCCGAAGTGACACTTTATGTGAATAACAAGCCAAAAGAAAAAGTTCGAGGTGATATCCTTTTTGCCAGCTACGGCATTTCAGGTTTGGCTATCCTGGATATCAGTCAAAAAGCCTCGTATGCTCTCATGAAAAAGCAACGCGTTGAGATTGGGATTAATCTGCTGCCTCGTTTTGATGCGCAAACCCTTAGCGCTACGATGGAGAAACTTTTCTCATCGGTACCCAATCATTCTATTGAGGCAGTGCTTTCCACTCTTATCCCTGCAAAAACGATTGTGCATCTTTTAGAAGAAACAGCGATTAAACCCATGACAGCTGTTTCAAGGCTTTTACCCAAAGAGATCAAAAAACTCACCTGTCTCATACAAGATTGGCGTTTTGAGGTCACGGATACCCATGGCTTTAAGCATGCGGAAGTCAGTGGCGGCGGAGTTGCAACGGCACAAATAAATGATAAGACAATGGAATCAAAGCTGGTTAAGGGACTTTATTTTGCGGGTGAAGTTCTGGACGTTGTAGGTCGGCGTGGGGGATATAATTTTAATTTTGCGTGGGCTAGCGGGATGATTGCTGGAAAAGAGATGGGGAAATAGTTTTATTCGTCATCCTCGGGCTTGACCCGGGGATCCAGCTGGATTCCCGCCTTCGCGGGAATGACGAGAGGTATTTACTTTTTAGCGTAACGTTTACGATCCGCTGGATCCAACCATTTTTTACGGATACGGATAGTAAGAGGAGTTACTTCAAGAAGTTCATCATCTTCGATCCATTCAAGTGCACGCTCAAGGTTCATATCACGTGGTGGTACGAGCTTGATCGCTTCGTCTGCTCCTGATGAACGGACGTTTGATTGCGCTTTTCCTTTGATCGGGTTAACGTCAAGGTCATTGGTTCGGCTATGCTCACCAACGATCATCCCTTTGTATACTTTTGTTTGAGGATTAACAAACAATACTCCACGCTCTTGCAAGTTTGCAAGGGAAAATGCCAAGGTAACACCGTCTTCCATAGAGGTCAATGCTCCGTACTGACGGCTCTCAACGCCACTTGCCGTGTATGGGCGGAACTCCATAAAAGAGTGGTTCATAACACCCTCTCCTTTGGTTTCAGTCAAGAATTGTCCACGGAAACCAATAAGTCCACGTGCAGGGATAACGAACTCAACACGCGTAAAGCCCTCACCCATTGGAACCATCGCTGTCATTTCTGCTTTACGACGACCAAGACGCTCGATGATGCTTCCTGCAAACTCTTGAGGAAGGTCTACGACGAGGTGCTCGAATGGCTCACATCTGACCCCTTCGATTTCACGTATGATAACTTCCGGACGTCCGATACCGAACTCGAAGCCCTCACGACGCATATTTTCTGCAAGAATAGTGATTTGAAGTTCTCCACGTCCTGAAACTTGGAATTTACCCTCACCGATGACTTCACAACGCATTGCAACGTTGGTGTTCATTTCCGATTCTAAACGCTCACGAATTTTGTTTGACGTGATATGTTTCCCTTCTTGACCCGCAAGTGGAGAATCATTAACCGAGAAGAATACGTTCAACGTAGGCTCTTCAACGTGCATTGGATCCAATGGCATAGGATTGTTAGGATCACAAATGGTGTCCCCAACGTCTACGGTTTCGATACCTGCAAGGGCAACGATGTCGCCCGCTTCTGCAGTTTGGATTTCTGTACGGTTAAGACCCATAAATCCGATAAGTTTAGAGATTTTACCCTTAACCATTTCGCCGTCTGCTTTTGCAAGGAGGATATTATCCCCTTTTGAAATGCGTCCGTTGAAGATACGAGCAATACCGATTTTACCAACATAATTATCGTAGTCCAATGTGAAAACTTGTAATTGTGTTGGGTTCTCAGCATCACCGGTAGGCTCAGGAATTTTTTCAAGAATGGTGTTAAACAAACACGTGAAATCGCCATCAGGATCAGACATATTAAGTTTTGCAATACCATCACGAGCTGCTGCATAGATGATTGGGAAATCAAGTTGATCTTCCGTTGCGTCCATTGCAACGAATAGGTCGAATACCTCGTCGACTACGCGCTCAGGATCAGCGGAAGGTTTGTCGATTTTGTTAATAACAACGATTGGCTTGAGTCCAAGCGCTAACATTTTTTTAACAACAAACTTCGTCTGAGGCATAACCCCTTCGTAAGCATCAACGAGGATCAAAGCGCCGTCAACCATTTTCAATACGCGCTCAACTTCTCCACCGAAATCGGCGTGACCCGGAGTGTCGATAACGTTGATTTTATGATCACCGTAGCGAATCGCGGTATTTTTAGAAAGAATGGTAATTCCGCGTTCTTTCTCAAGGACGTTAGAGTCCATTGCTCTTTCGTTGACTTGCTCGTGGCTGCCATACGTTCCAGATTGCTTGAGCAATCCGTCAACTAAAGTGGTTTTACCGTGGTCAACGTGTGCGATGACGGCGATATTACGAATTTTTTGCATTGAATGTCCTTGTGGGAAGCAAATATTTTCGCGAATTCTATCTAAAATAAGGTTAAGGATGGTTTAAGTGATTTTTTTAGCATTTGGAATATTTTTTGCTTTATAAACTTTAATTACTTCAAAGGATCAATAATGGTCGTTCAAAGCAAAGAGAACAAAACGTCCTCATCGCTTATTGATTTGCTCGGTGGCGCGGCTAAAAATAAAAATAGCAAAACAAATGATGTTTTTGCGCAACTGTTGTCCTCCCTTAATCCTCCACTAAAAGGGGAAAAGACTTTCGGGATGGTAGTCGATCCAAAAGCTTCCAAGGTCATTGAGTCGACTAAAATAAGCGAACCATTAAACGTGGGCGTAAAAAAACTCGAAGATGTGTTGAGTAATGAAGAGACGAAAATGCTCCCCAAAGAGCTTATCAATGTTTTGAGCAACGATCAAGTGCGTTCACTCATTCAAAAAGCAAAAGAGTTTCTAAAAACCACCATTTCGGAAAAAGCCCCTGAATATAAAGCAGATCCAAAATCTCTCCCTAAAACACTTATGGGGCTCGTAGAATTGGCCGATAAAATGGGGATTGATTTGAGTGAAATTACTCTATCAACTCTCGACGATAATGAAAAACCACGTTATAAAGAGCTCTCCTCCCCCTTGCTTTCTAAAAGTATTATAGAGGTAAAAGAGGTTTCAAAAGGAGAGGTTTCCCTAAATCCAAAAGTTTACGAAGCGATTACGCAGCTTTTAAATGAGACCAAAGAGGTTCAAGGTGAGATAAAAACGGCGAAAGAGGGTGAAAAAGTGGCTCACCAGCCTCTTCAGTCATTACTCAAAGAACTGAAACAATCGATGGAAGCTCCTACGGCTACTTCTATGGCAACTTCTAGTTCTACGGTTACTTCTACTTCAACCCCCTCTCCTGTCTTGACTCCGCTAGAGGTTCCAAAAGAGCATCCAAAAACGTCTGCTGTTGCCTCGTTGGATATTTTAGGGGCGTTATTGCGCGGGAGCAGCGAAATAGAAAAAATCGAGAGTAAGGAGAGCGGTAAAGCTTTGGAAGAGCCTTCGAAGCTTGTTGGGGTGTTTAAAGCCGATTCCCTCGAAGTAAAAGGAAAAGAGGCCGTTCAGAGTTTACGCCATTTTGCCATCGATCTCAAAGAGGCAGCTGAAAATTACAAGCCCCCTTTTACCCGTATCATGATGAAACTTAACCCTGAAAAACTGGGGGAGATAGAGGTGACCTTGGTACAGCGCGGTAACAATGTTCACGTCAATATCCAATCGAGCAACGCAAACAGTGTCGCGTTTCTCGCCCATAATGCCACCGAGCTCAAAGCACAGCTTGCCAGTCAGGGAATCACCAATGCAACGATGAACTTTATGTCGGGCGGGGAAAGCCAATCCCAAAACCCCAATCAACCGCAGCAACAGCAAAACCGTTTTCAATCATACCAATCGCTTTTAGAGCTTGAATCCAGTGAAGAGCAGTTGAGTGCTCTTGAAATCATCTTACCGCATTACGCGTAAAAGGACATAATTATGGCAATCAATGCACTTAACACGACAACAACTACCACAGCGTCGTCTAGTACGACCAATCCTAACAGTGTTTTGGGAAAAGACGACTTTTTAAAGCTTCTCTTGCTGGAACTCAAATATCAAGACCCTACCGCTCCGATGGACAGTGAGAAGATTCTCTCTCAAACCTCTCAGCTCGCGGCACTTGAATCAAGCGAAAATACGAATAAAGCACTGGAAACCTTGGCGGCATCGTTAGGGGCATCCATGCAATTTTCAGGTATCTCGGCCATCGGTAAAATAGCCGATACGGGGAGTAATGCGGTTAGTCTGACAAAAGGGAAAAATGTTGATTTTCAGCTCTATTTTCCCGATGATGTTACGACGGGTAAAATCAATATTATGGATGTGAATGGAAAAGTGCTTCATACCATGAATATCGGAGCTACCGATGCCGGTATCGCACAATATACATGGGACGGAAAAGACAGTACAGGGGCGACTTTAGCGGAGGGGGTTTATTATATTGAATCTGCCTATACGGGAACCAATGGTGCATCTGAAACAACGCGTGTCGGACGCTATCCGATTGAGGCGATCAAATTTGATGCCGGTAAAACGTATGCCAAGCTGGGTGCCAGCTATGTTGACTTTAGCACCATTAAAGAGATTACGGGAAATTAATTAAGCATGCAAGCGTGCGCGGGCTCACTGCCGAAGTGAACTTGTGCTGCTAGCGTAGCTATCGGGACGTATTCCGATGGCGTATTATAAGGAAACTATTGTGACACAAGGATATTACGCAGGGATTTCGGGGATTCAGACGCATCAGTATGGTTTGGATGTGGTTGCGGATAATTTAGCCAATACCTCTACCACTGCCTATAAAGGGACATCAACAGAATTTTCGGATCTTTTTAGCAAGGCACTCACAAGCAGTAATGCCACGACCCCGACATCGGACGATATCGGATTTGGGGTGCAATTGCAAGCGACTACTTTCCAAATGGAACAAGGTTCCTTGATGCCCTCAGATAGGTTCAGTGATTTGGCGATTGAGGGTAATGGATGGTTTGGGGCTACCTCCGGGACGCAAGATTATTTTACCCGTGATGGTCATTTTACGTTTGATACGTATCAGACAATAGCGGGAGATGTGAACTCTTCAACGGCTCGTTTGGTAACAGCGGATGGAAAATACATCACAGGAACAATGCTTACGAATTTTGCCTATGACGCAAGCTTCGATTATGGTGACAGTGTGAGCAATGGTGCTGTGGGCGCGTATGTGATTAGTGATCCTACAAGCGATGTGGTATTGTCCGGAGTGAATAGCCAGGGACCGCTGGAGTTTCCAACCCGTATTGCCTACCCTGTAGAACCAACCACCCAAACACAATTTTTTGGAAATATCGGGGTAGCCAACGAGGTCCGTTCCATTAGTGCCGATGTTATCAGTGCTAGCAGTGAACGCAATCGTCTCAAGCTGACCTTTACGCAGAGTGCAACCCAACCCTCTGTCGGTGTAGCATGGGATGTGGCGGCTACCGTTACCTCTAACGATGGAAGCGTGGTGTATGACACCCAAAACGGTCAGGCACTTTTCGGAGAGTCCGGAGGACTTTCCAGCTTTACCATTGCCTCCGTGAATAATGACGGAACGCCGGTTTCTATCGATTTGGGAAGCAATTACAGCGGTGTGATTGCCATTGACAGTGTCGGTATTAGCGGTTCATCGCAATCGGATGGTATTTCAGGGGGAACCCTCACCAATTATGGGATCAATACAGATGGAGTGATTATCGCTGATTTCTCCAATGGTCGCCAAAGTGCCATCGGTCGCGTGGCGGTGTACCATTTTCAAAATGACCAAGGGTTGAATCGTGAGGGGGGAACCTATTACCAGCAAAGCTCAGACAGCGGTAAACCGCTCTTTTGGACGGATGCGAATGGAAGTACGATTACGGGTGCTACCGTTCGAAGCGGAACACTAGAAGCATCTAATGTCCGGATGGAAGTGGGGCTGACCGATATGATTATTTTGCAGCGTGCCTATCAGGCGAATGCCAAAACAATTACTACGGTGGATGAGATGATCCAAAAAGCACTTCAAATGAGACGATAATTTGGAATAAAAAATGCTTTATAGTTTTTACTGAATTAAATTTCTGCCTCATTAGAGGCTAGCTTTAGCAGCCCAAGCGGCTAGCGTATGTTGTTAGGGGCTTTGCTCCTGAAACGTGTTAAATTTAAAAGGACTACTTATGTTACGCTCACTTTTTGCTGGGGTTACTGGCTTACAGTCACATCAGATCGCTATGGACGTTGAATCGAACAATATTGCCAATGTCAATACGATCGGGTATAAATATTCTCGTGCTAACTTTTCCGATCTTTTGGCCCAAACGAGTCAAATTGCAACAGCACCTCAAGGGGATTTGGGCGGTAAAAATGCCGTTCAAATCGGATTGGGAACGACGGTCAGTTCCGTTACTCGGATCATGACGCAAGGCTCGATTCAAAATACCGATAAAAATACGGACGTAGCGATCCAAGGGGACGGTTTCTTCATCGTCAGTTCGGATGGCGGAAGTACCTATAAATACTCTCGTTCGGGGGATTTTAAATTTGATGCGGCGGGAAATTTCGTCGATAATAACGGATTTGTTGTTCAAGGGTGGCTGAGAGATCCAGATACCGGAAAAGTGGATGCGACGGCACCGATCGCCAATATCCAAATCCCCCCAGGGCTTACTACCCCTGCAAATGCCAGCACACAAGTCGTTCTTAAAGCCAATCTAAGTTCTAGCGGAACGGTATCCCAATATAGCCCTACCTATAAAATTGACGCAGCAGGGGTTGCTACAACAGCTGATGGTAGAATAGCTATTCCCGAAGATATGGGGGTTATGTTTAATGCGAGCGGAGAAGCCCTTCAATTGACTCCGGTTGCTACAGGTCCTATTGGAGGACAAGGAATTACTGTTTCTTTTGATAATAATGTCAATACAATGGAGTTTCGATATACCAACGATGATGCATTGGTTACTTCCGGAGTTATTGTACCTGGTACTCCTGCGGATCTTACCGATCCTTTAAATCCCATTCCTGCAATTCCGGGTGTCTATTATTTTCGTACGACCGAAGATGTACGTGCCGGATTGCAGACATTAGCCCAAGATACATCACCAACGGCTGAGGTTACTATCAATAATCAAGGTAAGTTTATTGTTACTAACGCAGATACTGCAACGGGAGCATCTCTCACTATAGCTGTATCGGGAATCGTTGATGCCAATACGGTCGAAAATGTCAAATTTACCAATGCTTTTGCAACAATGGCGGGTGCATTACCGGAAGGGACGGCGCTTAAGCAGTCGCAGGCACTCAATGCCGCAACCCATTCGGCGAGTATTGATGTGTATGATTCCCTCGGGAGTAAGCATACGGTAAAAACAGATTTTCGTAAACAATCCATCAACACGCTCAATGGGGCAGCAGAGTGGAACTATACGATCAGCGTCGATACCCCAGGCTCAATCGGCGGGAATGCTCCGTATGAAAATATTCTCGAGGGAGGGGTTATCCAGTTTGGCAGTAATGGTGAACTGGCCGGATACAGTATCCCCAGCATCGACTTTTCTCCGAATAATGGTGCTGCACCGAACCAAGCGATAAATCTTGATTTTGGAAGCATTGGCGCATTTGATGGGATTACGAGTTTTGACAATCCATCTGCAACCAGCGGTATTAGCCAAGACGGTTTCCCAGGCGGTGATCTCGTCGGTATACGAATTGATCAAAGCGGTACGTTAGTCGGTTCATTTTCAAACGGACGCTCTTTTGGATTGGCACAAATCGGGATGGCAAAATTTACCAACAATGAAGGTCTCGTCAGTGATGGCGGAAATGTCTATCTCCAATCGGCGAACTCAGGAGATCCGATCATCGGTACGGCAGCGACGGCAGGACGCGGATTTATGCAATCGTCCGCACTTGAAGCCTCCAATGTCGATTTATCCAAATCACTGACCAATCTCATCATTATTCAGCGCGGGTATCAAGCCAATGGTAAAACGATTACCACATCGGATACGCTTCTTGAAACATTATTAGGAATTAAAAGATAGATTTTAGGGGTAAGAGTTGTCGGGAGGACATTGTGCCCCTTGCGGGTAGCGACCCGACATACTTTGAACTTAAGGAGTATCGAAAGAATGAAAACTCCCCTTTGGCTGCTGCGACCAATTGGGATAGCATTATTATGAAACAAGTTGGTAAACAAACGGTAATAAGAGGTTATAATTCCTCTATGCGACACCGAACTCTTAAAAAAAATCAAAAACTATCCAAACCCGCTTCCGTTAGAATTGCCTATGCCTCCTTTTGGTCTCGGGCATTAGGATTTATCACGGACATTTTTATGATAGGTTTGCCTATCTCTCTCATCATCATTCTCTTTTTCGGTTACGATCAAACGCACAGTGCGGGCGGAATCGATGTCATCATGCAAAACAAAGAGGCTCTTAAAAATCCTCCTAATCCACTCGTTTCCATCGTGCAGCTTTGTTTGTTTATGATCGTTACGGTCACGTTATGGCATAAAAGCGGTCAAACTCCCGGAAAAAAAATGGCACATACCCGAGTGGTGGATGCGCGTACATTACAAAATGCCCCCTATTGGAAACTGATACTCCGTTTTATTGGTTATTTTATTTCACTCATTACCCTCATCGGATTTTTTATCGGGCTGTTGCGCCGTGATAAACGCGCTTTGCACGATCTTCTCAGCGGTACGGCTGTGATTCAAGCTAACTAGCGTGATATTTCTCGTCGCCCTCTTTTATTTTTTCTATTTTGCTCTTATCGGGGTCCATGTCATTTTTGTCCCTAAAATCCTCTCGATGAGCGGAATGTCTGCGATGGAGATAGGCATTATTTTCGCCAGTGCACCGCTGGTCCGTTTTGCTGTCCCCTTTTTGTTTCTGCGAGGGTTCAAGCTCGACCAGCGTACTTTTTATGTCTCACTCGCCTTTATGAGTGTAGGTGCAGCCGGTTTCTATCCCTCTCTGGAACATTTTTGGGCGCTGCTTGGGGTGAATGTCCTCTTTGGAATTGGGATTGCCCTAGTGCTGCCTTACGTCGAAGTTATTGCTTTGGAAAAAATAGGACGAGAACAGTACGGAAAGATTCGGCTGTTCGGTTCCATCGGATTTATTGCCGTAGCATTGGTGCTGGTGAAATGGCTCACATCGGCTCAGGTGGGGATCGGGTTTTTGATCGCTATGGCAGTTGGGACATTGATTTTCGGCGCTATTATCGGGTCCGTCCATCAAAAAAACTCCAGTGAGTGTGAGCACGAGGTCTGTTCTTTTAACCCATTGGCGCATCTTTCTCTGTGGATCGGCTTTTTCTTGATGCAGGTGAGCTTCGGACCTTTCTATAATTTCTTTACCATTTACGCGACCGACCATGGAGTATCGCTGGAATCGACCGTTTGGCTGTGGGGGTTTGGGGTCATTGCGGAGATCGCGATGTTTTATTTTCAAGGGGGATTGTTACGCCGTAATCTTTACACTATTTTATGGATTACTGCTTTTATCACCGCGGTTCGCTGGTTGCTGGTTGATCTTTTTCCCACCTCTTTACCTCTTCTCTTTGTGTCGCAAAGTCTCCATGCCTTTAGCTTTGCCCTTTTTCATACGGCAGCGATCAGCGTACTCTTCTCTCTTTACAGCGCACGACGCCTTTCTCAGCAGTTTTTCTTCGGTATCTCGTACGGGCTGGGGGGATTTGTGGGGGCATTGGGAGCAGGGGTACTGTACCAATACACACCTGAATATTTATTTGCCGGGGGAGCAATCGCTGCGCTGGGAGCGAGTATGGCTTTTTATGTTCATACTTATCACGCGAAATAATACCCTTCCCCTTCGTGGTGAGCCAGTCGAACCATGAACTGCCCTTCGACTAGCTCAGGGCGAACGGGAAGAATTAACGATTGATAACGTCTTGAAGAACATCCTCTTTTCGTACATGTAAATTCATTTGCGGGAAGGGTATGGATAGATTGTTTTTGTCAAACTCAAGCTTTATCTGCTCTGTGATTTCAAATTTTATTTTCAAGTAATCTTCGGTAAGCACCCAAGGTTGCGCATATATCTGCACGGAATTCGCACCAAGCGCACCTACGGCAACAATGTAAATCGGATCTTTCAACACTTTTGGATGTGTTTCAAGCACGTGTGAAATTACTTCTTTTGCCAATTTAAGATCATCTTTGTAGTCAATATCGAATACCATATCAATACGACGATGGGCGTTGCCTGTGTTGTTGATGATGTTTCCCGCTACCAATGTCCCATTGGGGATGATGATGGAACGATTGTCCGCTGTTGTCAGTGTTGTGGAAAAAAGATTAATCGCCTTGACGGTTCCTGCTACCCCTGAAACTTCGATGGAGTCGTTTACTTTAAAGGGGCGAAAGAAGATGATGAGTACCGCCGCACCGACATTGGCAAGGGTATCTTTGAGAGCAAGCCCAATGGCCAATCCCGCTGCACCGAAAATGGCGATAAAAGAGGAGGTATTGATTCCAAGATTACTTGCAGCCGCCACAACAATAGCAATAATAAGGGCTACGTAAATGACGTTGCTGGAAAAAGAGATCAGCGTCGCATCGACCCCGCCTCTCTCCATCCCTGAACGCATCAGTTTTAAAAATTGTTTGGCAATCCATTTTCCAATCAAGAAAATAGCAATGGCTCCCACTAATTTTAACCCGTATTCTGTTGCGAAGTTTAGTACTGCATCACCATACTGTTCTGCTGTTGTACTGTAATGTTCCAATTTATGTTCAACTTTTTGGTACAAGAGTTTTTCTCCTTTTATCTGTATTCCACAATCTCTTTAAGCATTAACCGTTTTCTCTCACTTGGCGGATTGACACGATACCCGAACGCACAGATCACGGCAACACTTCGTCCATACTCAATATCCAAGACAGCCTCTACCTCTTCTTTGTCAAATCCCTCGATCGGGCAGCTGTCGATTTCGAGCGTCGCAGCATACGTCATCATATTTGCCATGGCAATATAACACTGTTTTGCCGTCCAGTTTTCCAGTAACACTTCATCACATTCGATAGGTTCAAGATAGTTTTTATAGACTCCCATATACATATCAACTGCATCAGAGGGCATCCCTCGACGCTCAAACATTTTGCGCACATAGGGAGAGTCGCTTCGGACGATATCATTATCGGTGGTAAAAATCACCAATTCACTCGCCTCCGTAATCTGGTTTTGGTTCCAGCACGAAGATTTGAGTGCTTTGCGAAGTTTAGGATCACGCACGACGATCAGTCTCCACGGTTCCATTCCAAAGGAGGAGGGCGAGGTACGTGCCACTTCTAAAATCGACTCAAACTGCTCATTGGGAATCTGTTTTTCGGGTTCAAACTTTTTGCATGCGTGACGAAACGCCATTGCTTCTAGGAATTGGGACATACTACACCTCTTTTTTCTTCGATTAATTGCACTATTCTAACATAGGTTGAACAATGCTGACCCTCAAGACCCTCTAACAGCGGGCGATATTTCAGATACGTTTTCCACGCTGTTTCAGAAGGTTTAGGACGACCTTTCTGTATCAGCTCAAAACTCACCGCTGCATTGATAAACCCTTTCCAGAGTTTTACCTCTTTGTTATCCTCAAACCGTTTTGGAAACCAGATGGCTTCCAAATCTTCATGCGCATCGTAGTAACGCCCTTCCTCGAGAGAAACCGAAAATGCTTCACACGCTTGCGTTATACGCTCAAATTCCGTCTCCAATATCCTCTCCCTCCCCGCAAACTGATACAAATATGATGGGGAAATTTAGAACGAAACTCTTTTAGTCGGGAATGCGTCCCTTTTCCGCTGTCACAATAAAAGACAAACACGCTTCCCTCCGGATACTCACGCACTAACGGCGGGTTATAGGTGATGGCTTCCGCCCCCTGGATAGGATTCAAAATGGTATCGACTAACACGACACTAACACCTTGTAGCTCCAAGGCACGTTTGTTTGCTAAATATTCAGATTGCGTCCACTCATCGACATGTAAATCGAGCATTGTTTTTTCCGTAAATATAATTTTTCAAAAGTTTATCAGAACTACAAAAGGATACCCCTTAGAATTTTTAGCTACACTTACGCTATGGCTAAGAAAAAGAAAAAAATGATAAAACTCAACCAATCTATTCGCCATTTTTTCGGCGATGAGGGGCTTGATGAGGGGATTGAACGGGTTCCGACAGAGACCCTCGTTGCGTTGGCGCATACATTGGGGATTTTCGACGGTACCACCTCTAAAGAGGTGCTTGTCAAATCGTTTCGGCGATTGTGGTCGGAGGGTGAGGCAGAAAATCGGATGGTGATCGTCGATTTTTTTACCCAAAACGGTAAAGTGTATCCCAATCCGAAACCACGCGAAAAACCGCACGAGCGTGAAGAAAAAATTGATGAATTACTAGAAGATTTTGAGCTGACCCGTGATGAGCGTGTTGCGTTACATGCATCGTTTAATGATATTCGCACCCGTAAAATCACTCCCGAAAAAATAGCCTCCAAACTCGAGCATATCCGCTACCTCCAAAAACGAGAACTTCTCGAAAAGGGGTTGGAGGGAAAATTTGATTATGACGATCGGCTTGAATTTTATGCGTCGATTCGTTACGAGATAGCGGATGAACACTTTAGCAAAATTCATGTCCTGAAAACGTCGCCTCTGGACAATAAGCGACTCCATGAAGAGAGTATAGATGTTCTGATTCAGGAAATACAGGCTCTCAAAGAAGAGTTTACCGCGCAAAAGCAAGCGCAAATAACCTCCTTTCTCTCTACTCTCAATCTCGATCATCATCGCTATCTTACCCGTGATGAAATCATTATTGCTCTCAAAAGTGCTCCTCCCTCAAACAAAAATACTTTTTTCCCCCTCACGATGGAAACGTTTAAGCGCGTATTACCGGCACACGCCATCGGAATCGAATTTGTGGGAGAAGAGCTGCTCATCGAGTATCGCCAAGCGATTGCACTCCCTTATCACGAGGAGCCGTTGCTCCATACGACCCATTTGCAGCTGAGTCACTCTGATGTGAGCCGTCTGATTTGGGGCGAAGAGGATTTGGTCTTTGATGCACAGTTTGATATTCAAGGAAAAGAGCTTCGAGAGACGTTTTTGCGAGAACTTGAGGAATTGATGGAGGCGTGTCGCGACCATGCGAAACTTTTAAATCTCAGCGAACCTCTTTTATACGAAATGGTGTATGAGATTTTACTTCCTCAGCTCGCCGAAACGCTTCATATCAATACAAAAATGGTACGTCGGGTGCTGTTTGCCTTTGATCGGCGTATTGCGGGCGAACTGCTCAAAAAACAGCGTCAGGAATTGTTAGCACGAACCGTTCGTGATTTTAAAAATCTCTTCCCCCTTGCACGCTCACTTCGCCGTAAGCTTGTGTTACATATTGGACCTACCAACAGTGGGAAAACCTATACGGCGATGGAGCAATTACGTCGCGGGGGAACGGGATATTATCTCGCCCCTCTCCGACTTTTGGCATTGGAAGGGTATGAGGATCTACGGGATCACGGGATCAATGCGTCACTGATTACCGGAGAAGAACAGATTGTGGATGAGGATGCGACCCATATCAGCTCCACCATCGAGATGCTTAGTTTTGAATCGGAAGTTGATTGCGCCGTTATCGATGAGGTACAGATGATCGGGGATCGTGATCGCGGATGGGCATGGGCGAATGCCATTATCGGAGCCCCTGCCAGAGTCGTGATCATGACCGGATCCCCCAATTCTCGTGAGGCAGTTGTTGCACTGGCGGAGTATCTGGGTGAACCGCTTGAGATTATCGAGTTTGAGCGTAAAAATCCTCTCGAACTGCTCCCGCATACTACGTCTATCAACGCCATCGAACCCCAAACGGCGATTATCGCTTTTACCCGTTCCAATGCGTTGCGACTCAAGCAACAGCTCTCGCAAACGTATAAAACAAGTGTTATCTACGGAAATCTCAGCCCCGAAGTGCGTCGTGAAGAGGCGCGCCGTTTTCGTGAGGGGGAGACAGAGATTCTCGTTGCCACCGATGCGATTGCGATGGGGCTCAATCTCCCTATTAAAACACTTCTCTTTTCCAAAGCTGATAAGTTCGACGGTCAAAGCCAGCGGGATCTCACCGCCAGCGAAGTACAGCAGATATCAGGGAGAGCTGGACGGTACGGTTTGAGTGAAAAAGGGTACGTTGGGGCATTGAGTCCTGAAGTTCTTAAAAAAATCACTCCGCTCTTTTCCAAAAATGCCGAAGTGATCAAAATTCCGTTTAACGTTATGGCGAATTTTGACCACATTCAGCTCGTTTCCACCATTTTAGAAGAAAAATCACTCTCCGCTATTATCGAATTTTTTGTTGAAAATATGAAATTTGAAGGGCCGTTCCGAGCGGCAAATCTCGAATCGATGAGCGAGGCTTCCGCCATTGTCGATCGCTATGATTTGGATATGCGCACCAAATACATTCTTTCTACCGCACCTCTCTCCACAGGTTCACTGCTGGTGATGGCAGCATTTGAGCGATATGTCCGCGCACTTGCACAGGCAAAACCGATCGCCTACATCCCTCCTCGACATTTAGGTTCACACGCCCAAACGACCGAGGAACTCCAAGAGGCGGAAGACCAAATCAAAGAGATTAGTTTGTATCTGTGGCTCTCGTATCGCTTAGGAGAATTTTTTGTCGATAGCGAAAAAGCACGTTCGTATCGAGGAGAGCTCAACCGTTTTATCGAAACCTCTCTCAAACAAAGTCATTTTGTTCCGCGCTGTAAAACGTGCCGAAAACCGCTTGCTTTGGGGAGCGAATTTAGTATTTGTCAAAGTTGTTTTCACAATCTCAACCGGGCAAAGCAGGGGGCTAGAGAGGGTGATAAACGCGTTCCGCTGCGCGGAGGCTTTCCGCCGAAGAGAAGATAGAGGGAGTTATGTCATGAACAGTAACGAGATTTATAGCCTGATGCTACGCATTTTTTATTTTAAGGCTTTAAAAATAGCCTTTTCTCTTCGTCATTCCCGCGAAGGCGGGAATCCAGCTCTGTATTTAGGGGGATGGATCCCCGGGTCAAGCCCGAGGATGACGGGAAAAGAGATTACTACGTAAAGTCAGTTATAACAAATCAGTGTAATCGTACCGTGAAGGGTTCAAATAAATTTTTTCATCACGAACCGCAAGGCGCTCATCCTTTTTGAGGGAGGCGAACTTAAATCGCTGTTTGATCTTCTTTTTGGCTTTATCTTCGTAGCGTTTAAGTTTCAAAAATGATTTCAGCGAAACCCATTCGTCGATTTCGATAAACTCGGCATTAATCACATTTTCATTTTGATCCTCTTTCATCGCCTCTTTCATCACCGCATCTTCATTCACGTGCGATAAAAATTTGGTCGCAACCACATGGAGGACGCTTCGCAGTTGCGCATCCCGCTCTTTGTAAATTTGCTCGATTTTACTCCGCTCATCAATAAGCATCTGTTCACGCTGGTCCCGCAATCTTCCCGTCTCTTTTTCGAGGACATCCACTTTGTCTCGAAGTCGAACGTTTTCTTGCTCAATGTACTGGGTATAGCGATTTTCCGCTAAGTTTGAAGGTTCAGAGGTCTCTTTTTCAGAGAGGAGAATGACAAATTTAACCCCATTTTCAACAACGCTATTGAGACTTCCTCTGCGGATACGGTTATGAATCGCCTCTTTGGAGACTTTGAAATATTCCGCTGCATCGGCGATTGTTAATTTTTTCACGAGGTATGTTCTCCTTGTTTTTGTAACATTTTGATAAATGCGTCTACCATATTCATATCCAAATGACCGCTCATCTGCTGCTTCATAAGGCGTAATGACTCGAATGAGCTCATCGGGTCTTTGTAGGATCTCTTGGTAGAGAGAGCATCAAATACATCACACACACCGATAATGCGGGCGAATTCACTGATTTGATCCTTTTTGAGATTGTCAGGGTATCCGCCTCCCTCCATTCTCTCATGGTGATGCCGGATTCCGGTGAGGATACGTTGATCGCTAATCCCTAGCTTCACCGCTATATCGTAGCCCAGAGAGGGGTGTTTTTTCATATGGTCAAACTCTTCATCGGTCAGTTTGCCGTTTTTATTGATAATGTCATAATCGACTTTACTTTTTCCCAAATCATGAAGAATGGCAGCCATCCCGAGTGTTTCGAGATCTTTTCCCGCAATCCCCAAAAATGAACCCAGACTAAGGGTATAAATACTCACATTGATCGAATGGGTATGGGTATAAAAATCGTGTGCGGTGATCTTAAGCAAAGATTCGACAGCGTTAAGATCTTGCAAAATAATATCGATAAAGCTGTTGACTACGGGTTGAGCTCTTTTAACATTTTCCAGTGATTCGGGATTTTTAAACATCGCATCAATCGCTTCAGCCGCTTTTTCGTAGACTAACCGCCCTTTTTGTTCTGTCGGTATATCACTGTTTTGTGCAATACTCTGAAGATGCCGCTTGACATAAGCTTTATAGCGTGACTCATCCTCTTCGTCTACGTAGAGCATTTCGATTTCGCGAAGCTTCACCTTGGTATTCCCATCCACCGCGCTGTCACTTTGAAGAAAAAGAGTCATAGCATTTTTAGTCTCATTCGACAAAAAAAGATTAAAATCAATATTCGACCCTTCCGTTATAAGCCGCTTATCGATGGATGTATACTTTTTTTGCTTCATGATTAACCCCTAACGGAAGTTTTCAAACACGAGCGGTGCTTCCCACTCCATACCTTTGATGTGCGCCATAATTTTTTGAAGCTCATCGATTTGTTTGGATTTTACGCGGATATACTCACCTTCAATGATAGCGGAAGCTTTTGTTTTGAGATTTTTAATCTCGGCGATAATCTTTTTCGCCTCTTTAGAGTCGATGGTATCGACGATTTTGTAGGTTGCTTTACGGCTTCCACCGCTTGCATCTTCGGTTTTCAGCTCTTCTAGCGCTTTACTGGAGAGGCCGCGCTTAATGAGTTTACCGATAACAACGTCTTTAAGTGCGTCAAGTTTGTTATCACTTGAAGCTACAAGAACGAGCTGCTTTTCTTTTTCGCGGTAGTTGATTTCGTAGGCAACCCCTTTGAAATCGTAACGACCGATTACCTCTTTTTCCGATTGGGCAATGGCGTCTTTAAACGCTTGGAGATCGATTTTTGCGGAGATGTCGAGAGAATGTTCTGATGCCATAAAAAGTCCTGTTTGTTTTTATAACATCAGTATAACATACATAACAGTGTTTTAAAAGGGACACTTCGTCATTGCGGGCTTGATCCGCAATCTTGGATCCTGAATCAAGTTCAGGATGACGGGTGACAAGTACGGTATGACAGAATTAAAACATCGGTGAGCCGAAATCCAAACCGCCGCCAAACATTCCTGTCATATTAGGATCAGTGTATCCCATCATCCCGCTCTTCGACCGTAACATCCGAATATCTTGTGCAGGAGCAATGT
>JAUYSQ010000014.1 GCA_030696285.1 Sulfuricurvum sp.
TCCGACGAACGTCCATCTTCCCCGTTTTCAGCTCCAAATTAAGACTCTTTTGAGGATCACTGCTAAGATGTTGCGCACCAAAATGTATCCTATCAAGCATCACAGAATAGGGTTCTTTGGGTGCATTATCACTCCATCTAATTCC
Organism: Sulfuricurvum sp.; assembly: GCA_030696285.1. Taxonomy (GTDB): domain Bacteria; phylum Campylobacterota; class Campylobacteria; order Campylobacterales; family Sulfurimonadaceae; genus Sulfuricurvum. Next base: position 146 of record JAUYSQ010000014.1, read on the forward strand.
CATATTTTCAAGACTGACATCCCCTACCGTAATTTGCCACGGCACTTTGGTCTCATTTTCATCTTCCGGAAACGCTGCCTTGATCTGCTCTATATAATCCAGCCAATCGATCACCCCGCTGTGTGAGCGGGATGCACTTATTTCTACCCCGTTGATTCCGAAATGATCCGCACTCAGCTCTTTGCGCAACGGAAATACCGTCCCATTTTTAAGCCTCAAAACATTCATACTCAAAAGATTATGCTGCTCTGTCTTGGGAATAAGACGCAGCTTATCCACGTTCACGGTAAGATTGGAGAGCTTTGTAGCGTTGATATCGTCACTGTTGAGAAGATAATCCAGGCGGAATGCTATTTTCCCATCAGCCACTTCAATGGGGAGCTTTTCTTTAAAATATTTCCATGGTGTATAAAGTTTTCCAAAATCAAATGCAACGCTACCCTCAAGCTTAAAAGGTTTCATGGCGGCAATTTTGCCCCGTACATCGACAAATCCCCCCTCATTGATCGTTGCGTACAGTCGCATCATCCCTTGGGTGTTTGATGTGTTTCGCAAATCGATGTTTTCGAGATGAAATCCAATATTATCAATCTCTTGACGGTAATTTCTTCCCTCACTCGTATCGGTATAATCAATTACTCCCTCTTTGAGGGTAAAATTACGGATCAGCAGTGCCGGTGGTTCAGAACTCTCGGTCGTCTCATTTTTCTCCTCACCGCCGCTTAGCCAACCGAAATTCATCTCTCCATCCGCCCCTTTTTTGAGCGATATAAGAGGATTTTCAATTCGCAGCTCTTCGATCACGACCCGTTTTTTCCAAAGATAGTCCATCGGATTCACATTGATCATCAGATGCTCAACCGCCACGAAATCCCCATTCTCAGGTGTCTTAAAAGAAAGTTTTTGTACAGAGAGGGCGAAGGTAAAGGGGTTAAAAGAGGCCGATTCAACACCAAACGTCCCCCCCTCACTCGCAGCGGTTACTTTTTCAGGGGCAATGTGTTTGATCGCGTAGGGGACACCCAAAAATCCGGCAATCGCATAGACGCTCACGACCGCTACGGCTCCGTATGCCAAAAATCGTTTTTTCATCCGCTAACCTTTTGTAAATAGTGTTTAATTCTATCATACTTAAGCGACTTTGTGCGATAATCGTCCCCATTTATCTCACCATTAGGTCATTCACAATGCAACGAAAAAAGATTTACAATCCAGCCTCCACCGAGCATGTCAATGACCGTCGTATTTTTGGTGGGAACCCTACCGGTATTTTTGAGTTGAACAACATCAAATACCAATGGGCGTACAACCTCTGGGAGATGATGCTCAACAACACATGGTTCCCCAAAGAGGTCGATATGACCCGCGATGCGGTAGATTACAAATACCTCACTGAGATGGAGAAAACAGCCTACGATAAAGCCCTCTCCCAGCTTATTTTTATGGACAGTTTGCAGACGAATAATCTCATGGATAACATCAATCCTTACGTCACTGCTCCCGAAGTCAATCTCATTTTGGTACGCCAAAGTTTCGAAGAGGCACTCCACTCCCAAAGCTATGCCGTCATGGTCGATTCGATTAGTCAAAACAGTGCGGAGATTTATGATCTTTGGCGCAGAGATATGATGCTCAAAACTAAAAACGACTCGATTGCATCTCGGTACGAAGAGCTCGCGAGTGACCCAAGTGAGAGTGCTTTTGTCAAAGCATGTTTTGCCAATCAAATCTTGGAGGGGATCTACTTTTACAGCGGATTTACCTATATCTATACTCTTGCACGATCGGGCAAAATGCTTGGAAGTGCTCAAATGATCCGCTTTATCCAGCGTGATGAAGTGACGCACCTCGTACTGTTTCAAAACATCATCAACACTTTGCGTCGTGAACGAAGCGATCTCTTTACCGAAAGTTTGATCGAAGAAGTCTACGATATGTTCCGTAAGGCGGTAGAACTCGAAATCGCATGGGGTCAATACATCACGCAGGGACAAATTTTGGGTCTTACCAATGAAATCGTTGCCCAATATATCCAATATCTCGCCGACGTCAGACTGCACGCCGTGGGTCTAAAACCCCTCTATAACGTTGCCAACCCGATTAAATGGGTCGATGATTTTTCGAAGTTCAATGACCAAAAAACCAACTTTTTCGAGGGAACCGTCACCAATTATTCCAAGGGAAGCCTCAGTTTTGATGATTTCTAAACCCATCATTTCCCTCTGCATTCCGACAGATACCCATTTTGAAAACAATCTGACCAAGCTTATCCTCCTTCTCTCACACGCACCGGAGGATGCAATTCTCGTTGCCCCCGAAGTGTGTCTCACCGGCTTTGCCTACGAGCGTTTCGAAGAAGCCGCCGCGTTTACCCCCATCGCTCTTCAAAAACTTTCAGAGTGGATTGGAAATCGTCTTCTCATCTTCACCGCCATTACAAAAATCGATGATCACTTTGTTAACACCGCATACGCACTCAGTAACGGCAAAATCATCCACGCTCAATCCAAAGCCAAGCTCTTTGCCCTTGGCGGCGAGACAGAGCACTTTCGTGCCGGAGAAGAGGGCGCGATTATGAAATTTAACTACGCCGGGATTCAGATCGGTATTCTCATCTGTTTCGAGCTTCGCTTTAAATCCCTCTGGCAACAGCTCGAAGGGTGTGACATCATTGCGATACCTTCACAATGGGGAAAAATCCGAAGCGAACACTTCATCACCCTCACGAATGCTCTTGCTATCATGAATCAGTGTTACGTCATTGCCAGTGATGCGAACAATGATGATACAAGCGGGATGAGCGGGATTATCACTCCCTTTGGAAGCGAATTGCGAAACAATGGTTCCGAAGCCCTCAACTCTACTTATGAAGAGCGCACTGTTATCGCAATGCGCCGCTACCTTGACATAGGGATACCTCGTGACTGATAAAGTAACGCTCATTAAAACCACCCGCATGAGTGAAGAGATTGTCAAAAAATTTCCCCTTCACCCCACCATTAAAAACGCCATTATCCAAACCAATCGTGAAGTATTTGTCCCTCTGGCGATGCGTCACAATGCCTATCGTCTCGATGCTCTCCCTATCGGAGCACAACAGTTCATCTCCTCCCCTCTCACCGTTGCAAAAATGACCCAATACTTGAGTCCGGAGGGATGCGACAGCGTGTTGGAAATCGGATGCGGCAGCGGCTACCAAGCAGCCGTACTTTCCCGCCTCTTTCGCCGTGTCTTTACCATCGAGAGGATCGAATCCCTGCTGCTGGAAGCAAAAGAGCGGTTCCGCCATTTAAAATTAGGGAACATTCACACCCGCACCGATGACGGTCAAAACGGATGGGAGCAATACGCCCCGTTCGATCGTATCCTTTTTTCCGCATCGGCACGCATCATCCCCCAAAAACTTTTCGACCAGCTGAGAGAAGGGGGGATTTTAATCGCTCCGATGGAGCGAGGACGTGAGCAGATCATCACCCGCTTTACAAAGCGGGGAGGTAAAATCATGGAAGACGCTCTCGAAGTGTGTGATTTTGTCCCGATCTTAGACGGTGTGGTACGATGAGTCTCCCCGAAGCGTTTCGCGAACGTCTGTCACAGATTATTCCACGTGAACAATTCGACGCCATCATTAGCACATTCGATACCCCCAAACAGGTGACCTTTCGGGTCAATACTCTCAAATCAACCCCCGAAGAACTCGAAGCCGAACTGGAAGCCGCAAACATTCCCTACGAACGGGTAGGGTGGCAAAAAGGCTTTATAGGGGGAGTTTATCGAATCTCCCCCGACGATAAGCTCCTTCTCACGTCATCCGACCCGTTTTACGGCGGCAGACTCTACATCCAAAACCTAGCCTCCATGATTGCACCGCTGATCCTCGCACCGCAACCCGAAGAGACGGTGCTTGATCTTGCAGCCGCTCCCGGAGGCAAAACGCTAATGCTGGCGGGAATGATGGAAAATACCGGATGGCTCTCCGCTGTTGAACTCTCTCGTGAACGTTTCTTCCGCATGTGTGATAATCTCAAATCTCAAGGGGTGACCAACGCCCACACCTATATGACCGATGGACGCAGTGTGGGGAAAAAATGTCCTGAGATGTTTGACCGCATCCTCCTAGACGCCCCATGT
>JAUYSQ010000017.1 GCA_030696285.1 Sulfuricurvum sp.
CTGGCACTCTTCTCTATTAGGGATATTGGGGCTGAAAGTCATCATTCTGTAATCTTTTTTATAAGTTATCTCTAATTGTAGTACAAATTATGCGAATTAGTATTCAGCCATATGGATAAAAAATAAGCAGTCAAATAGAACACTATTTGCATTCTTATTACAAAAATTCCGACAAGGAGAACAAATGCACATTACTGTTCATGGAGAAACAACATTATTAGAGGGAAAAGAGATGACCATTTGGCGTGAAGCTCCGGCAGCACGTGTCACAGCGTTGGATGGAAGCCAAAACGTTATCGGGATGATTGCCCCAACGGCTCAGTTACTCATCGCCATCCCATCCCTTAAAACCGAAGTATGCTCATTGGGAGCCAAAAAGTTTAATGATCTCGTTAAACAGTTCAAAAAACTCAAAACGGTTATGGTCACGACCGATGATGTCGAATTTGTGAACGATTTTGTCACACGCGAGGGGATTGATGCCGCAGATATCGTTATCGATACCAATCGGGATTTTGCCAAACGTTATGGCTTGCTCATTACAGAGGGGAAACTGAAAGACCGCCTTGCACGCGCTGTTTTCGTCATTGATCAAGAGGGGATGATCAGTTACAAAGAGGTTGTCCCTGAAATCACCGATGAAGTTGATTATGATAAATGTATTGAGGCGGTGGATAAAGCGGCCAATTTTAAGAAAAAAGGGCACGACCACGAAAATTGGATGGGCGTTTGATATTCAAAATTTTAAAAAACCGTCATCCTCGGGCTTGACCCGTGGATCCAGCTGGATTTACCCGCAGGGGGCACAATGCCCGCCTTCGCGGGAATGACAAGAGGAGAAAATATTATGGTAGAGCAATATTTGACGTGGTTAAATCAAAATGGATTTAGCGGTGAAAATTTGGAAGAAAAAGGGATGAACGGCAATACCCCTTTACTCTTAGCAGCCTTGGAAGGGAATGCGATGATGGTATCGCGACTGATTGAGGCAGGTGCCAACTTGTATGCGATCAACGGTGATTTTAACGGCGTATTGTTCAATGCCTGTTATTCCAATTGCCCTGAAGTCATCCGACTTTTAATCGAAGCCGGTGCGGACATCGACGATACCAACGAAGAGGGGACAACGGCACTGATGTATGCAGCATCCGCATCCCGTGTTGAGTGTGTTTCCTTGCTGTTATCCTTGGGTGCTAACACACAGTTGCATAATGAAGACGGGTTTAGTGCTATCGAACTCACAAGCAACCGTGACGTCTTTCGACAACTCCGAAGTGCGTGAGCAAACCCTCTTAACTCCCGAATCGGTCGCTCAAAAGACGACCTTTTTGGATTGGGATTCCCAACCCTCACTTTTTAAACACTATCCTCATTTTTGTTATCGTGTATCCTTAAGAGATCATTCGTCACTGCAATGGTTGATGGAAACGAGAACCATAACGTCTGAGCAGATAGTTGCACATAAACCCTATTATCGTCTTAATGTCCCCTCAGCCGGTAATCTTCATCCACTCGAAATCTACGTACAGATTCGAAACATCGCAGGTTTGCTCAGTGGCATCTATCATCTGGATGTACTGACGCAAGAACTTGTTTTAATAACCGAAATAGGGGCCGCAGGAATTGAGCCGTACCTAGGGCTGGATCACCGTTTTAGTGGTTGTCTTGTGATGCTTTCAATTGTCCCCTTTCGTTCCTCCTGGAAATATGGGTTGCGTGCTTGGCGCTATCTCTATCTCGACTTAGGACACCAAATTGGCACACTTTCTTCCTCCGTACGACATTTTGGACATAAACTGACAAAAATGTTTACACAGGATACCGATGCACTCAATCGCGTTATGGGGATAGGTGAAGATGAACGAATCGTGGCAGTCTATGGAGTCGGTGAAAGGTCAACGCGACTCGTAAAACGGCTAGAAGAACCATTGATGAGCGTACAACCGACGGATTACACAATCAGAGATGCTTTGTTATTATATAATATTAAAGAAGTAGCTCTCTACTGTGAAATTCCCAACAGTACGCATTGGGATGATTTTGTGGCTCTCAACTGTGCCCGCCGAAGTGCACGGGGTTTTTATACGGCTGCGATGAGCGATACGGAAATCTTGGAATTGATGGGAGTAAAAGCTCCTGCGTCACTTGAAATCGTATCCATTCTTTTGCAGGCACATACTATGCATAGCGGTGTATATCGAAACGGAGAATGTACCGTGAGCGGAAATTTTAATTCTGAAATAGTTCATTTGCTTTTAGATCAGCGTTTTATAGCAGGGGCAAATATGGTACTATTAATCTATTCAGAAAATTTTAGTGCGCCTTCCCATATAGAAGCGGGGATGTATGCGCAGGAGCTTTATTTGGCGTGTGAGCATCTTGGGGTCGGATGCAGTGGAATCGGGGCATTTTATGATAATGAAGCGGTACTCTGGTCGGATAATCCACTGCTTTACGCGGTGGCAATAGGAGGAAAATCATGATAATCGGAGTTCCAAAAGAGATCAAAACTGATGAGTTTCGAGTCGGTATCACCCCGCAGGGTGTGAGAGAACTGGTTAAGTCAGGTAACAGTGTTCTCATTGAGACGGGTGCGGGATTGGGCAGCGGATTTGAAGATGGTGCGTACACGCAAGCAGGCGGTATGATTGTCGATAAAGCTGATGACGTGTATGGACGCTCAGAGATGATACTGAAGGTCAAAGAGCCTATCGAAATCGAATATGAGCGTTTACGCGAGGGACAAATACTCTTTACCTATCTCCATCTTGCTGCGGATAAGCGACTCACCGAAATACTGTGTGAGAAGAAGATTACGGCGTTGGCGTATGAGACACTGCGTGTGGGACGACGGCTTCCTTTGTTGGAACCGATGAGCGAAATCGCAGGGCGTATGGCGACGCTCTTTGGTGCGGTTCATTTGGGGCGCTACAACGGAGGAAGCGGACGACTGCTTGGCGGTGTGGTTGGGGTCGAAACCAACCGTGTCGTCGTGCTGGGAGCAGGGGTCGCGGGCAAAGCCGCCGCCGATGCAGCGGCGGGGCTAGGTGCTGAAGTGACAATGTTTGATATAAATATCGAACGGCTTACCTACTTGCGCGATGTAATGAGCCCCAGAGTGAGCATGATGTACTCGACTCATGACTCTATATTAAATAGTATCAAAGATGCTGATTTGGTTATCGGCACCGTATTGCTACCGGGAGCAAAAGCTCCAAAACTCATCACTCGCGATATGCTAGGAATGATGAAAAAAGGATCTGTTTTGGTCGATGTCTCCATCGATCAGGGGGGATGTTTTGAAACGTCTCATGCGACCACGCACTCTCATCCGACATTTGAAGTAGAGGGAATCGTTCACTATTGCGTCGCCAATATGCCAGGGATGTATCCGCGTACTTCGACGATTGCATTGACTAACGCGACATTACCTTATGCGATTAAAATTGCTTCGACACCGCTGGAAAAATTGTTGGAAGATGAACCGATGCGGGATGCTTTAAATACTTATAATGGCAAGATTACGAACGAAGCCGTCGCCATTGCTCACGGAATGCACTATGAATGAAATCGATAAAGCACACGAGATATTAGCCATCTACCGTTTTTACCGTATGGATGGCAAACTGTACCATTACGACGAAGATGACCGACTGGATGAGCTGTTTGATGCCGTCGTTCATGCGAT
>JAUYSQ010000020.1 GCA_030696285.1 Sulfuricurvum sp.
GTTTTGGTTATCCGGCATGTCCAGATTTGGAGCAAAGCCGCATCATCTTTGATCTGTTACGCCCCGAAGAGTTTGGAATCGTTCTTTCCGAAACCTTTCAAATCCATCCCGAACAAAGTACGACGGCTCTCGTAGTCCATCACAAAGAGGCGACGTATTACAGTATTTAATGTGTCATCGTCATTCCGTACTCCGATACGGAATCTAGCGTGGATCCCGTATCAAGTACGGGATGACGAGAGCCACACCTTTTCCATCCATTCCCCCATTTTTCCCTCATACCCGCTGTTTTTAAACTCAACAAATTTGAGCGGCTTAGAGAGGTATGTTTGATCCACCCATCCCCCAAAGTCGTGAGGATACAAATACCCCTTATGCTGTTGGCGTAAATGTTCGGGGATTTCCAATATTACCCCATTTTTAACGGCGGTTTGAGCGGCATTGATAGCGTTATACGCCGTGTTCGATTTAGGAGAAGCACAGAGATAGATCACTGCTTGCGCAAGTATAATCCGTGATTCAGGATAGCCGATCATCTTCACACTGGTCATCGCAGAAGTACATAACGTCAGAGCTTGCGGATTGGCATTTCCCACATCTTCAGAGGAAAGAATGACGAGACGCCGTGCGATAAATTCCGGCGGCTCTCCCCCTTCGATAAGGCGTGCCAGATAATAAATCGCCGCATCCGCATCACTGCCACGGATACTTTTAATCATGGCCGATGCCAGATCATAATGAACCCCCGCTTCCGAACTCCCCAAACTCTGTGCGGCAGGACGAAGCGATTTGAGTAATGCCAATGTAATCGGTTTTTTTAAAGCATTCGCTACTTCGATGAGCTTGAGCATCGCCCGTGCATCGCCTCCGGAACTGGCAATTAGATACTCATGGGCATCCGCCTCCATCTCTATAGAAGTTCGTACTAACAAATCAGCTAACGCATCATAACCGATCCCTTGAAGTTCAAAGAGCAATGAGCGTGATCGCATCGCCGCAGTAAGGGAAAAATAGGGATTCTCCGTCGATGCACCAATCACTAACACACTGTTTTTTTCCATAACAGGGAGCAATACCTCTTGCTGATTTTTTGCCAAACGATGAACTTCATCAATAAAAATTAGCGGTTTTGTCAGTGAACCTTCATATTGATCGAAAATTTTACGAAGTTGTTCAATTTTGAGGGAGGTAGCGTTAAATTCATAAAAGGGCATTTCTAACACGGAGGCGATAATCCGCGCTAAGGTTGTTTTGCCACAACCG
>JAUYSQ010000015.1 GCA_030696285.1 Sulfuricurvum sp.
ATCCGAATTAGCAAATGTTGTTTCGATGGAAGAAAAATATTATGCTGCCGGTATAGGGATGAAAAACAGTGAAGCATTATTAGACTTAATGGAACGGATGAATAATCTCCAAAAAAAAATAGACGAAGAGAATGGGTAAATCTCTGATCTAGTTTGAGATGAAAATGGTGCGCCGTTTGATCGCTAAATACCGTCAAGAACTCGATATTCCCTCCTATAAAGAGCGGCAGTCTTTCTATAAGCTGGAGCTGCATTAGGTAGCTCATGATAGAAATTATAATAAGGCTTAGATTTCAATTGCAATGATTTTCTCTTTTTCTCCAAGTTCGGCAGCGTGTTCAAATAACTCCAGCATCGGCCACATACTGGGAGAATAATCAGGATAGGATTTTTGAGTAAGGGAAAGGGTAGCGTCTTTGTCGGTTTGGCGAACCAAGAAGGCAACTCCGCACTCCATTATCTTGACATTACAACGGTTTACCTCCTCAATGCGTTCAAAATCAATCGAATCACTTACAATCAGTAATAATGTTTCATACGTTAGAGATTTGACTGCTCCCACACGTAAAATCGCACGAGATGTTTCATACAAATCCGAAATGGTGGTGATATATCCTTTATTTTTTCCCACAATAGAGAGATACGATGCTGGCGTATTGTGGACTGAATTTTGAAATGCTGTGGGGCTTACGGTCTCACCCGCAGCAATGGCGCGGAGAATATCAAAGGTCTCATTAACTTCTCCATACGCGTTTCCAATGACAATCGGAACGTCCCATGAACCAATTTGATCGGTCAAATAAAGGGCAATACGGGCATTTCGGGTTAAACGTCGGCGCAACATCATATCAGGGACGATATTTTTTTCATTCAAGCTCGCAATTTTTTGAGCATCTTCTATTTTTGTATATTTTACTATTTCAAGATTAATCTGCATGGGGTCTTCCTAAAACAATCGATACGTTACCGCCGCCAAAACCAAAGGCATTGGAGAGGACATAATTCACCTCTGCCTTAACCGATGTAAGGGGATGAGAAATAGAAACATTGATGGGTGATTTTAAATTAACACACGGTGGAATAGTACGATGTAAAATCGACATGGCACTAATAGCAACCTCCAACGCACCGCAGGCTCCTAATGTATGCCCTGTAACGGCTTTGGTTGATACGACAAATGGATTTTTACCGAAAATTGTCTCTATCGCCACGCTCTCAATCTCATCATTCGCAACAGTCCCGGTTCCGTGAGCATTAATATAACCGATTTGGGAACCATCCAGTCCGGCTTTAGCTAATGCTTCTCTCATCGCAGCTTTGGCCCCTTCTCCCTCGGGATGAGGATGGGTAATATTATACGCATCGGAACTCACACCGCACCCCATGATTTCAACACACTCAACTGTTTTTACAGATGATATTGCCAATACCGCAATTCCCTCAGCCACATTGATACCGTTACGCTCTACATCAAACGGACGTGTATTTTCACGTGACGCAATCCCCAATCGATCGAAGCCATTGACCGCAGAACGGCTCAACTCATCGGCTCCAATAACCACTACGGTTTTATACAGCTCACGAGATATCAGATCATAGGCAAAATCAATCGCGATAGAACTGCTCGTACAGGCCGTTGAAAAAGAGAGAGCCGATTTAAAACCAAATTTCTGTTGCACTTCATCGGCAATAGAGTGAATGCTCATCTCTTCAACGGATATATTTTTGAAATCTCCGTCGGCAAAAAACTTTTCTTCCGCACGACACATTCCTCCAACCGATGAACCTACCAGCAACATCGTCTCATCTGGATCAAACCAGGGAGCTTTTGAGAGGAGTGTTGCAACATTCGCATGCACTATTTCAAAAAAATCATCATCGCTTGGAATCTTTCCCAGCGGAATACTCACATTATCAATGTATCCGCTCTGCTGTACAATTGCTGATTTTCCGCTGAGCAACGTTTCAAAAATCTCTTCGATGGTCATCCCTGCCGCACATGCGCAGCTAGAAGCATTTAAATATACTTTGCTCTTTTTATCTCTCATGATTTCACCCACCACCTATTTAAGTAATTTTATTCTATCATCTCTATTAAAAAGATTAGGATCAATTTCATGCCATCTGGGATCAACACGCGGTTACCTCACAAAGAACCGCTTATTTTTATCGGTTTACTCATGGAAGAGAGTGGATCGCACGTCACCTTCGTTGCCCACTTTCCAATCCTTCCAACTCTGGCTATGTTTTGTGAAGCGGCTGCACAAGGGAGCAGTCTTTTTCCTCTCTCCCCTGATTGTACGATAGGGGTTGTCTCCTCTTTTCGAAATAGTAAACTTATTAGTAAACCCTTCCAGTGTGAAGCCCACCTTACAATCACTATTTTACACACTTTTAACAATTCGTACCTGTTTGAATTTAAAGCGTTCGCCCCTGATTCGCAACAACTTCTCGCCACAGGTGAAATTGCGATGTTTTATACGTCACTTTGAGATTACGTTATCAATCGTGTTCTGATTTTTTTCCCCATTGCGGTCTTCTCAATTCTCTCCACCATTATAATTTTACTCTCGATGTGGATTCCGCCGAAACGATCATGCAATGCTTTTTTTAGAATTGTTTTATTAATCTTATCGCTCTCCCCCACAAGGCACAATGTCAATACCTCTCCGCGAAGTGTATCCGGATGATACTCTACGGTGCCCAATGCCTCATCAATCCCCTCCATGGTCTCAATAAAGCGTTCAATCTCGACAATAGAGAGCCGCTTTCCTCCGATTTTAACCAACTCAGCAGCCCTTCCGATGATCGTAAACCCATCCGGCGTCGTTTCAATAATATCCGTTGTTCTAAACAGTGGCGGGAGTGACACAAACTCTTTATCGAAAATACTCCGCGAGACGAACGGAGAGGCAACGGCTAAAACACCCTCGTCACACGAAATTTCCACACCGAAAAGTGGCTTCCAGATGGTATCACCTCCGTGGCGTATGGCAATACCGCCTGTTTCTGTCGAACCAAAAAGCTGTACCAGACGTGTGGAATATTTTGCTTCAAAACGTTGCGCTTCGTGAGGTTCAAGAGGTCCGCTTGAGCTGATAAAAAGGGTATCAGGAAGGGTGATCTCCTCGTTGAGTCTTAGCATTGCACGGATAAAGACGGGATTAGTGATACACAGTGTCGGCTTTTGGGCGCAAAGATCGAGTATCTCATTCGGGAGAAAATGTTCTTTGGTGACGATAGGAAGATTCAAGGCGGTCGGCAACGAGAGGCCAAATAAAAATCCGTAAATATGAAAAAAAGGGACCGTCACGAGACATTGTTCAAACTGCTCTTCTTTCATCCAGCGGAGATGGGACTGTGTTTCAGACGCCAGCTCTCTGTGAGTTTTGACGACCCCGATAGAATTACCCGAGGTTCCCGAGGTAAAAAACAGTGCCGCGGCATCTTCAAGCTCTTTGTATTGTTCAGGATTGCACTGCGCTAACGCCCGTCCTTTTTTATCACCACTCTTCATGGCTGGATCAAATAACAACGGGATATTCCCCTCTTGAAGTGCCCCCATAATGTCCCGAATTTGCACCAGCTTATCCGTGCCATCAGGGATTACAAAAACTCTTTTGGGGTTTCGCGATCCATATCCGCTAAAAGAGAGAGTCTCTTCAGATACACCTCCATCGTTGAAAATAACGGTTACACTTGGCATCGCTGCTCTTCACCTCGTTGAAAAAATAGGGCGACAATCGCCACTATCCCCACAATCGTCACCTCTCCGATCGAATGAACCGCCGGAACATCACTCAAAATCAATACTCCGAATCCTGCGAAAGTCGTTACACACGAATAAATCACCGCGCGCATCGAATTTGAGAGTTCACCGCGCGAAAGGTAAATCCCATAATCGATACCGTACACCATCATCAGAAAAAGGGCAAAAAGATGCATTAGATTGTAACTTCCCGCTAGGGCAAACATGGCCAGAATGACCGACATCGGGAAAAAGAGAAAATTGAGTGCATACAGCGCCCGTTTTCGTGTCACCGCAATAATAATAATCAGCAAACAGATAAAGCCAATCCCTAAAAAACCGGTAAATTCCGCAAGGGCATTGGAGGCACTGTGTGAGAGCAATTCCTTTCCATCAATCGGGATGAGAAACGGCAATGTGGCAATGTTTTTGAGTTCATCCATTTTCATGTATGCCAAACTCATATACCCTTTTTCAGTCTTAACAATCTCTCCGCCCAGTAAACGCAACGCCTCTGCATCATAGGCGTAAGCTCCAAGCGATTCCAACGGTTTGTAGGCATCTGCGAATATCCCACTCCTGAAACCCGCATCCTTAGCTGTGCTTTCCAGATGCTGACGCAATAAAGCGAAATCATACTCATGTATGATACGGGCACGTTCAGCGCTTTTCGCATGGCTTAATGCAACATTCGCAATACTGAAACTGCTGGGAGCACGTTGCTTAAGTGTCTCTGCATGAAGAAGCAAGGAGTCAATATTCTCCCCTTGGATAAGAACGGGGATCCGGTCCGATCCCAACGTCTCTTCAAAGAGCTTTTCCGCTTCTAAAAGGGGGCGATTTTGATAATCCAAATGACGAAAGTTGGGATCAAAAGAGAGAAAAGAAAAAGAGGCCATTACCAGAACAATCGATAGCAGGGTAAAGGAGAGGGGTGGAATTTTACGCCATTGAAGCAATTTATCAAAAATAGTTTCGCTTTTTGCCTCAGACTCCTCTCGAAAAAATTTCAGCCTCGGGAAGATAAATGCGAAAATACAATACGAAATGGCTAAAGAGAAAAATGCAAAAGCGGCCAACTGCGAAATCAGAGGGAAATCGATAAAAATCAGCGATGCCAACCCTGTTTCTGTCGCCGCAAATCCCCAAAAGACCAGCCAGTTAAACCGGTATTTTTTATAATCATCGTTTAAAAAGAGCATAAAGAGATAATCTTCAGCAATAGTTGCAATCCCTGCACCGAAGGCAACGACCAAGATTGAGACATCCGTAAAAATCACTTTAACGAGGAGAATTGCCATAAGCCCTGAGAGAAATAATGTGATCAGACTAAAAAGGAGCATCACCTTGTTTCGAAGTAAGAAAAAATAGACTCCGATTAAAATCAGGATCGTTAATGCCGTAACCTTTTCAACATCGCTCTTGATATACGCGGAGTTTTCAACGCTATAGAAATTGGGGCTAAAAACGACAATCTCGTTTTTGTAAGGGGCTAAAACTGTTTTCACTTCATCATACAAACGGCGCGACCCCTCCATGTCCCCGACGGAGGGACGGATGGAGGCCACAACGCAGTATCCGCGATCTGGAACAATCAGCATCCCATCTCTTTGCGCCCCGGGCATAAAGGAAGGTTTCGTAAACAATCCAAGAGGATCACTGGTATCAAGCGCAGTGTACGCGCCACTCACCTGCATACTTTCTGCTAATGCTTCAAGTCTCTTTTTTACCTCATCACGATCAAGGACGGTGCTGTTAAAATCCGACAAGTAGTACCAAGATTCGCCCAAATACTTTCTGGCACGCGGGTCAATATCGGAAGGATCAAAATAGACGCTCTCCACTTCGCTAAGTTTTGAGAGTTTCTCTTTTATTGCATGTGCCTTGTGTAAACTCTCCGGTTCAAACCCGTTGATCAGCACCAAGAGTTTTTTGGAAGAATCAAACTGGTTATAAAGCGACAAAATTTCAGTGGCATTATCATCAGGAAGGGCTTTGGAAATATCCCCGCTGGGAGGGTATTTGAGGAAAAGATAAAAACCGCCCCCTATCAGCGCTAGCGCGATGAGAAGAAAACGGATGCGTTCAAAGTGTTTCAATTTCAATAATATCCTGATTGGTGAAATAAATGATCATCTTACGTATCTCGTCTTGGCGCATCGTGATTTCCATCTTCAAGATTGCGCGCTTCGCTTGCGATTTTGGCGAGAGATGAACGATATTTCCTTCTTTGGTAACCTCGAAATAGGTTTTAAGTCCGGTAAAATCTTTGTTGTGGATCGAGCGCATAAAAGTAAAATACAAACTCATATCAATCCGTTTAGAGAGATCGATCACATTCGATGTTTTGGCCTCCACATCTTCGACGGTAAGAGTTTGCCCCGATTGGGTAAGGGTCTTTTTTTCGGGCGACGTATAGCGGACGATGGTCGCATCGTCTGTGATGACGATGGAGCCTTTGAAGAGCGTGGTTTTATCCAGCGCATAAATGTACCGTTTTTCAGTGAACTCACCTGAAGCCCACAGTGACCCGATTAAAAAAATTAAAAAAATTATCGCCTTCATTATTACCCTTTTCTTTTTTTCTCACACACGATCAGAGAGTGGCAAAAACCGACCTGATCGTGTATCTCGCTGATGACTAACCCTGCTTTGACAATACAGCGTGTCAACTCACCCAGATTAAACATCTTGCTTTTACCATTCGCCATTGCCGTAAAATAAGGAGAGGTGTTGATCAAACAGTAGGCCGATGTTTCGTATTTTTGGCGATCCCACATCGGCTCTAAGATGTAAATTTTACCATTCTCATCGATTGTGTCTGTGATTTTAGAGAGAATTTTCACAATATCCTCTTCCCCAAAACAATCCAGAAACTGGCTCATCCACGCCGCATCATATCCGCTAGGCAGTACCGTTTCGCTCTTGAGCATATCGGCGGCATACGTATCGATTCTATTCGATACTCCTGCCTCTTCATTCTCTACGGATGCCACGGTAAGCTGTTGGGGTAAATCAACAATAGTAACATGACAATCCAAGAGCGTTTGCGCACAAAGACGTGAAAATCGTCCTGTGTTCCCCCCAATATCAAGAAGGTGCCGCCGTTTATCTTTTTCTATGATCGCCAATGCCGCTTTAAAGGCTGAATCAGAGTAAAAATGGTCAAAATCAAACCATGCTTTTTTCGCATCCTCTGGCAGAGACGATAATCCCGGATAGATTGTTTCCCACTCTCCAAAAACTTTAAGTCCTGTGGGCTCACCACTCTCAACCGCTTTATCCAACTCATAAAGACCCAGATAATTGACATAATGGTTGTAATCCATATTGATACGGGTCATTGGGTCATTGAGGAGAAAATAGCCGATTTTTGTGAGCGAAAAGATCTCTCCCTCTTTGGCAACGACCCCGGCACTGAAACCGGATTCCAACAACACAGTAACCGAGTAGGGTGTCATGGAGAGTTTTTCGGCTACCGCTTCGACACTCATCCCTGACCGTTGCTCGTGAAGAGATTTTAAGATACCGCTCTCTCTCAAGACTCTCACGGCTTGAAATACGATGGGAGCAAAAGCTATCTTTTGCGCTTCATATTGCGCCTGGGCTGCTGACATACGGCTAACATCAAAAAAATTATCCATCAAAGACCTTTAGGGGCAGAGGATTCCGGTGTAATTTGCGAGATCACAGCCGCCATCGCGCTGCGTGGATTTTTCACAAATATATTCTGATCATCCCACACGTATCCTCCTAAAATCGAAGAGATCGCTCGTTTCATTTTATCGGGTTTTTCGGCAACACTGAAAATACGTTGCAGTCTGCCATCATACCATGCCCCTACAAACTCCCGGAAAACATCAATCCCTTTCATCATATACGCCACATACTCACTTTCCCAATCAACGACTTCGCCTTTGAGCGTTCGATCAATAAGGAGAGCCGCACGGTTTCCCGATTCAAGGGCAAGGGTTACCCCCGATGAGAAAACGGGATCTAAAAACTCGGTCGCATTTCCAGCCATGCAATAGTTCTTTCCAATCATAGATTTTACATTGGCACTGTAGCCATCGATTTTGCCAACGGGAACGATTTTAACTGCATTTGCAAATCGCTCTTTTGCTCCCACTGTTGAAGTGATTATTTCATTCCAAAAGGCTTCATTCTCTAATCCAAAAGAGCTGAAATATTCCTCCGTACACACAACCCCGACCGACGTTATCCCATCTGAGAAAGGGATACACCAAATCCACGCATCATTGTTTCCGTGTACATAGATATAAATATAACCTTCCGTCTCATCAGTCGGACGAATATCACCGGTGATACGGGTAAAGACTGCGCTTCGAATTTTAAGCTCACTGGGTTCATCCAGTCCTAAAAGACGGGGAAAAACACGCCCATAGCCCGAAGCATCAAGGGCGAATTTGGCTTTAAACGTCAGGATATTCCCCTCTTTATCGACAGCCATTGCCGTTGTAGTTTCAGGATCAAAAGCTGTAATTTCCGTCTCTTCAAACAGTGTCGCCCCAAATCCAACCGCTTGTTTCAAAAGCAAATCATCAAACTCTTCTCGTTTTACCTGATACGATGTCCCGTACGCTTGACCGATGTTTTCGCTAAAGTTATAGGATTCTCTCAGACCGTTCATCTCGAAAGCTGCACCTCGTTTAATCATAAATCCGTGTTTATCGATCGTCTCTAACATTCCGTTCATCTCAAGGAGCTCATTGCAGCGGGGCAAAAGAGACTCTCCGATAACAAAGCGTGGGAAGGGGAGTTTCTCGACAACGCTAACGCTGTACCCCTTTTGTGCCAAAGAGGCTGCTGCAATGGATCCTGCCGGACCTCCTCCGATAATCAGAACATCCGATACAATCTCTTTAGCTTCCACGTATCCCCCTTTAAAAATCTATATTATTTTATGACGATTTTTGGTTCTGATTGATAAAATCGGTGAGGGTGCGAACAGAGACAAAAATCTCTTTCGACTGCCCAACATTATCAATTTTAATCCCATATTGATTGTCTAGAAAAATAACCAACTCGATAGCATCCACAGAGTCGAGCCCAAGCCCTTCGTTAAATAACGGGGCATCGTCGTCGATCTCATCTGCACTCATATCTTCAAGTTGAAGTGCTTCGATAAGTTGTTCTTTAACCAAATGGTATTCAATCATATTATTCCCTTATTTTTTATTGCAATTATTAAAACAAATTCTACCTTTTTGTATCTTTTTAAGAGATAAGAAGCCCTCATGATTAATCCATCATTGGCTATACTTTGCCAAAAAAAGGGTTAAAAACGATGATTAAACAACGAGGCAGTGGTGCAGGTTTATACATTGTATACCTTTTTTTCCGTTTTTTCGGATATCCTGGATTGCGTTTTATCCTATTTTTCGTCGTTTTGTACTTCTCCCTAACAACCCCTACGATCAAGCGGGCGTTGCGTGAATACTATCTCCTCTGCACGGGAGAGTTTAATTTCCGCATTTATTACCGTCATCTTTTTAGCTATGCTCTTGTTTTTGCCGATCGCTTTTTAAGTAAAAGATTCTTAGAACGCTATCATGTGAATGCTCAGAATCAAGGACCTTTTCTTAGGGATGCAGAGAAAGGGATCCTATTTCTTTTTTCCCATGTGGGGGATTGGAGCATCTGTGAACGACTCCTTTCTGAAAAAAATATTCCTGTCAATATTGTAATGCAAGAAGTCATCAAAGAGAGTATTCAAGGGTTTGGAAAATTTATTCAAGGCAAACAGCACAATACCCTTAGAGTCATCGATCTCTCCGAGGGGTCAATCGCAGTAGCTATTCGGATTGCGAAGGCTTTTCAAGATGGTGAAATTGTTGCCATGATGGCCGATCGTTTTTTAACGCAACAAGGTGGTATTCCCGTTGCTTTTCTGGGGAAACGGGTTATCATCAACAAAAATCCTTTTGAAGTCGCTTACAACCGTAAAGTCCCCTTGATTGCACTGCTCTCATTACGCGAATCTGATTATCATTACAAGGTTAGCTATTATTGGCTAACCCCATACGATCGTACCCTCTCCAAAGAAGAAGCAATCTCAAATGCCGCTCAAGAATACGCAGACATCTTAGAAAAAGCCATCAAAGAACATCCAGACCAGTGGTTTAATCATTATAATTTTTTCAATACCGTCACAGCAGCTTAGGAGAGTTCCAATACCTCTTTATTCTGCTTCATACTCTCCCAAACGCGTTGCTTATACCCCTCACTATTCTCACCCTCTTGAGCTGTTATCGGCTCTAAAATCCGAATTTTTATCCTTATTGCCTTGACCTTTTGCCAAGAAAACGTCCCCTTTGGAACCAAATAGCGCGTCCCTGAGATCACAACAGGGACGATAGGAACCCCCGACTCGATGGCCAGCGAAAATGCCCCTTTTTTAAAAGGGAGTAATGCTCCATCCAAACTGCGCGACCCTTCCGGAAAAATCAAAACATTGCTCCTATCTCGCAGTTTTTGCAACAGCAAGTGAAGGACATTGATGCCGATACCATCGATCACCCCCAATAAACGGGCAATAGGACGAAAAAACCACACAAAAGGACTTTTTTTATTGGTCAGATGAAACAAATCGGTGATGTACGCACCCATGAGCGGATAATCGAGCCAAGATTCATGAGTCGCAACATAGATATAGGTGTCATCAGGGTTATATTTTGGATTCATTTGAAGATCAATCTCTCCGATACCAGGAGCATATCGAAAAAATACTCGAAAAATTACAGCTGTGACACGCTGAAATAGTATATGAGGCTTTGATTCTCTCATAATCACTTTAAAAAAATACCCCCCTATCGCGGGGATAAATCCTATGACGATCACCCCAACAAAAAGACCATACCCCCAGAGATTACGAATCCATTGACCTACTTGTGTGCGATGGGCGAATAAAAGTTGCAGTATCATCGCCATTCCAAAGAGGAGATACCATCCTGCAAAAGAATACAATGCCCATAAAAAAGTGCTCTCACCTAATAGCACATAAAGATGAAGCGAGCTGTTCAATCCTAAGACAGCAATCCAAAACCAATGAGAAACGATAACATCACGCCGTTCCGAGCTCTCTAGGGGTCGTTTTTTGAACTTCTCTACCCATTCAATAAGAAGATAACGTTTTGTGACAACAGCGCCAATAAAATAGAGTAAAAAAAGGAGAGAGAGAACGAGCGGATAAAATTTCAGTGCCATTAAATCTCCGGAAATCCATGCACCAAGTCCCAACAGCCCTACAACAACAGGAGAGACAAAATCTTTACGTTCCCTATGACGGTAAGCCAAGAGAATCACCCATCCAAGCCCAACAGTAACGAGAAAGAGCCCCACCGTTGATACCGGAAAATAGTGACACGCAATCAGAATAAAGGGAACATACAGGAGGGTAAAAATCATTATTTGGAAAAATGTTTTTCTAATTGCCCCACGATATCACCTACAGTTTCAATGGATGAGCTCATATCACGCTCAAAATGGAAATCATACTCTTTTTCGAGTGCACACACCAAATCAAACATATCCAAGCTATCGAGCCCCAAATCTTCCACTAACAATTTTTCGCGCGTAATCTCTTCAGGATTCTTTTCAAACTGCTCTACGATAATCGCTTGAACTTTTTCAAATACATCATTATTCATTTTCAAAGCCTTTAAAATTAGATTTTTTTCAATATGATCGAGGTGTTAATGCCCCCGAACGCAAAATTATTATTCATAACCGCTGTAATGGGCGTTTCACGGTGCGCACGAATATAATCCAAAGGGGCACACGCCGGATCGATCTCCACGAGATTTTTATTGGCAGGTAAAAAGGATTCATTCAATGCCATCAAAGAAACGATGCTTTCAAATGCCCCTCCGCCCCCGAACATATGCCCCGTATACCCTTTTATACTGCTAATGGGTGTTGCATTTCCAAAAACCCGATGTACCGCAATCGATTCGGAAATATCCCCTTTGGGTGTTGCCGTCGCATGCGCGTTAATATACCCAATATCGCTTGAATTTAATTGTGCATCGTTGAGGGCATCACGCATTACCGATTCCATTCCACGCTCTGAGGGGAGTGTTATATGACTGCCATCGCACCCCGTCGCATACCCTATAACCTCGCCTAGGATAACGGCTCCCCGGGCTTTGGCATGTTCATACTCTTCGAGCACCAACGCCCCGGAACCCTCAGAGACAACCAAACCTGAACGTGAAATGTCAAACGGACGTGACGCCTCTTGGGGATTATCATTGTATCCGATGGCGGTTGCGCCCATACTGTCGAAAATCCCCGCTTCAACATAATGCAGCCCCTCTCCGCCTCCGACGAGCATCACATCGCTCATCCCGTATTTGATCGATTCATATCCTGTACCGATGGCTTGTGCAGAGGCAGTACACGCTGAGCTAGTAGGTATATTGCGTCCGATAATCCCAAACATTACCGCCAAGTTTGCTGCCACCGTATGGCTCATGAAACGTAAAAAGGCCGTAGCATTTTGACGTCCAAATCCGCTATTATGCGAAACATCTTCAGCATACTCAAACAGTGTTTCCAATCCTCCCATGGCTGAACCAAACGAGATTCCCGTTCGAGGAGAGCTCACTTCCGAAGGGCTGAGGCCACTTTGCGCAACCGCTCGTTTTAGCGAGAGGGCACACATCATGGCAACCCTATCCATCGTACGACGGTATTGTCGGGGTATCTCACTAAAATCATCCTGCCCAACTACCCCGGCTATCCTAGCGTTCAAACCGTTGGCGACCTCCCACTCATGCATGGTTCGCACACCGCTTTTCATCTGCTCAAAATTACTCCGCAAGTCGGCTAGATTATCCCCTATAGGAGAATAAAATCCTATTCCCGTAATCACAACTCGTCGCTTCATCGTACCATTCCTCCCGAAATATTGACCACTTCCGCCGTCATATACGATGCCTTATCGGCGAGGAAAAAAATCACTTCCGCCACTTCCTCAGGTTTTCCAAATCGCTTCATAGGAATCATCTTTTCAAAATCTTTTTCATTGAATCCTGCCGTCATCTCCGAATGAATAAATCCGGGAACAACACAGTTGGCGCGAATTTTATACCGTGCAACTTCAAGGGCGAGCGATTTGGTCATTGCAATCATCCCCCCTTTTGAAGCAGCATAATTGGCTTGACCGATATTTCCAACCACCCCCGCAACCGAGGCTACATTGATAATAGCACCACTCTTTTGTTTTTGCATAGCAGGAAGGAGTGCTTTCGTCACATAATAGGTACCCGTTAGATTGGTCTGAATCACCTCATCCCAATCATTGTCTTCCATCCAAAAAAAGAGTTTATCTTTTGTTTTACCGGCATTGTTTACCACTACATCGACCGTTATCCCCTCTAATGCACTGCGTACGCTCACCGCCGATGCAATATCAAAACCGATGCTTTGTGCATTGCCAAGCTCCGCTACTAGCGTATCGGCTTTGATTTTGTTGCTGTGATAATGAATGTAAACGAAATAGCCGTTAGCGGAAAAAATACGTACAGTGGCCTCACCGATTGCCCCGGTAGCTCCCGTCACGAGAACAGTTTTCATGCGAGTTCTCCCCGAAGAAGAAGTTCTCTTATTTTGGCAATGTCACCATCAAGTCTTCGATCTTCGATCAAAGGAGCTGAAATTTCCCGAATTTTTCCGTACAATGTTTGGGCAAACGGCGAGAATTTTTCAACCCCTCGAATATCCATCGCCTGTGCTATCCCCAACATCGCTATGGCAAGCATAGACGAAAAATCGATAATACCGTCTTTGAGCCCCAGTGCGCTGGTTGTTCCCATACTTACTTTATCTTGATTCATCGATTCGGTTGAGCGCGAAAAGACACTCGCAGGGAGCATCCGCATCATAACGTCTGCACTGAGAGAACTGAGGGTAATTTGCATCGCTTTAAACCCATGGTGATAATGTTCGTTGGAAAGTTTGAGGTTTTCACCCAAACCGCGATTAAATTTATCATCAACGAGAAGTGCAAATTGCTTATCCAGCAAATCCGCCATGTTAGCCAGACAAATCTTCAGAGTGTCCGCCGCATGGGCCATATATCCACCGTAAAAATTACAGCCGGTATAAATAATCTGCTCATCGCAATTGATGAGGGGATTATCGCTCACCGAGTTAATCTCCGTTTCCACCCATTGTTTAGCCTGTGAGAGATTATCCCACGCCACCCCTAAAATTTGTGGAATGCATCGAATCGAATAACGGTCTTGAATATTATGGTGCTTTGAATCAAAAAAACTCTTATAGCGCGAAAGACGATCATGCACCAATGTTGCCCCGTCTAGCTTTTCTCTCAAGTTTTTGGCACATTTAATCTGTCCTTCAAAAGGTTTAACCTGATGAACAAACGGTTCCAGCGCGGTCGTATCTGCTTCCATCGCCTCAAATAATCCGGCCGAAAAGCTCTCCAGTCCCATAAGCAGGCGTTCAAAGTTTTCAAGCTGACTTACCAAAACTCCCGTCATCACCGAGGTTCCGTTCATAATGGCCAGCGCTTCTTTGGGCTTAAAGGTGTACGGCTCAAGCCCGCACTCACGCAGCACCTCGGCAGAGGGGCGGATTTGGGAGCGATAAATGACTTCTCTCTCCCCCGCAAGCGCTGCTGCAATGTAGGATAACGGGGTCAAATCTCCGCTGGCACCCACCGACCCTTTGGACGGAATTGCGGGGAGAATACCCAGTTCGAGAAATTTTAGCATTGCCTCCAACAGCTCAATGCTCACTCCGGAGTACCCCTTGGATATACTGATCAGACGAACCAAAACGATGTTGAAAATTTCTTTCTCAGAGAGGATATCCCCAACGCCGCACCCATGAAAACGGTATAAATTCACCTGCAATGTTCGGGCATCTTCATAAACAAGGTAATTTTTTCCCGAATCGCCGTATCCTGTCGTGACACCGTAAATCGGATGGCCATCACTAATTTCTTTTAACAAAAGTTTTTCCGCCGCTGCAATTTTATCTCTAAAAAGTACGCTTGTATCAAGCTTTACTTCCGAAGCATTTGTAACATTCTCGAGAGGTATAAATTGATCATTAATGGTTAGTGTCATATTATTTTAATATCCCTTTTAGTAAAAATATTCTTGAAAGAACGAGCTTCGTGTGTAAAATGACCATAAAAAGATTATCTTTTAATTTGTGAAAATGAGTCACACGGGTCTCATCGTACACCGTCTTTACCATCACTTCAAAAATAGTACCGCCGACCCACAAAAATCGGACAATATTTTCGGTTTCAAAGTCATATCGAATCGCAGCAGAAGGATAAAGTAAAAATTCAACAGGATAAAGTCGAAATCCTGTCTGTGTATCCGAGACCCATGTTCCGGTCTCCACCCATACCCAAAAATTTCCAAGACTCCGTCCAATAGAAGAAGATTTAGGTGGATTACACGTTTCAAAATCACGTACACCGATAATCATCATATCCGCTTTTTTCTCTTTCTCAAAAAGATCTAAAAACGTAGGGATATCATCTGCAAAATGCTGTCCGTCTCCGTCCATTGTTAGACAATAGTCAAACCCCAACTCTTTTGCTTGTTTCGCACCACTGCGAAGCGCGACGCCTTTGCCTTCATTTGTGGGATGACGTACGATGACTATCTTCTCATCTTTTTTCAAAAGTGTTTCAACTAAAATATTCGAGCCATCATCTACAACGATGATTGTTAGTCCAAAGGTCCCAGCTTCGCTAACAACCTGTGCAATCGTTTTGGGATTATTGTAAACGGGTATAACTATACAAAGTTTATCTAATTTCAAAATTTATCTCGCTGCATGTACGCTCCTGTTTTAATAATCGAGCCTTAATGCCTGAAGGGCGTTTTTCGAAACGAATCATTACTTCATCTAACGGTTTTAGGGGTTCCATAAATTTTGATCGACTGATACCTGTAATGTTCAAGCCAAAAATCTCCGAAACAATATCAACCTGTAGAAATGCAGGTAAAAGGGGATTGCCTTCGAAATGAGCTTTGAAAATCGGATGGGTCTCATCTCCCAAAATGATAAGAGCTTGATTTTCTTCTTTCTTTATTAGAGTATAAAGCTGGTTGGTTAATATGTTCATACTATCCTAAATATTTTAATTTATGTAAAATTATTTTAAAGTATACAGTAATCTGCCCCATACTTTAATGAGATTTTTATGATGCTTCTTTATTAAAAATCACAGCAATTTTACTCTATAGAATGGCTATACTTTTATTTATGATAACAAGAAATTTTTTAACGTTTGATATTGAAGAATGGTTTCATGCCAATTACGACGGTATCGATTCCTCTCAGTACGATTTTCAATCGACCGAGTTAGAGGCGAATGTCGATCGTCTTATCGCGATTTGTGATACGTTTAATGTGAAATCCACCTGTTTTATTTTGGGTGACGTTGCCCGGCATAAACCTCATATCGTCAAAAAGCTTTTTGATGCAGGGCATGAAATCGCGTCGCACGGCAGTTCCCACAAACTTATTTATCCGATGACACCGGATGAATTTCGCACAGATATTCAAATGTCATCGGAAATATTAGAACAAATTATCGGCGAAAAAGTTATCGGCTTTCGTGCCCCATCGTGGTCTGTGAAGAGCGATACCCTCTCTTGGTTTTATGAAGTTTTGGCAGAGGAAGGATTTCTCTATTCTTCATCGGTGTATCCGGCTAAAAATACTCTCTTTGGAATTGAGAGTTTTCCGGATACTCCACACTACCCATCATCGGCAAAGATTTTAGAAATACCTCAAAGTGTTATGAAGCTTTTTGGAAACCGTGTGGGGTATGCAGGAGGGGGATATTTACGATTTTTCCCGACGTGGCTCATAAAACGGGTAGTGAGAGCAAAAAATAATGAGGGGAAGAGTGTCTTTATCTACGTACACCCTAGAGAAATCGATATTCACCAACCAAGATTACAGCTTGGGTGGATGGATGGCTATTTCCATTATCAGGGGATTGCTGGATGCGAGGAAAAATTATCGTTGCTCTTAGAGGAATTTTCTTCCAGTTTTATTCGAATGGATGACTATGCCACAAAAGTCTCCGCTGGAGAGATTTCAGTTTAAAACTTTAACTCTGTGATAGCGAAGGGTTAAGAGTGCGAATACCCCTCCGAGTATCAATCCTCCCAGGACATCCAGGAATACATGCTGTTTAATCGCCATCGTCGAATAAATAATTCCAAAACACCAAATTCCGTTTAGCCATAGTAAAGGTGAATGGGCGTGCATTTGTTTAAGCTCCCGATGGAACCAAAAAAAGCAAAAAAAT
>JAUYSQ010000044.1 GCA_030696285.1 Sulfuricurvum sp.
TTACAAGTACATGATGATCCTTCATTACAAAGTACGATTCAATATATACAAACGAAAATTTTTGATGTGCCACTATTTATATTTACAAAAGAAATTTTGTTTGAACCGAAAAGTGTTGATTTTTATAGTTATTTTACAAGAATAGGCAATGTTTTTCCAAAAGGTGTTATTGCTCTTCTACCAAAAAAGAAGAGTTAATATGACTTTTCAATCTGCCATATTTTCCCCCATTTTTGAGCGACGGGCTACAATGAAGAGAGATTTTAATTATGGCGAATTCGCCATAATTATACCAAATTTAATTAACCATACATACTCTGTCGTTCCGTGCCACGATACGGAATCCATAAACATTAGATGGATACCGTGTCAAGCACGGTATGACGAAAATAAATGTGTTAAGTTAATTACATTTGGTATTACTAAGGGACACAGATGCTAATCCTGATTTTAAAGTAAAATTAAATGGTGACATATTGTCACCACTTGAAAAAGTTGCAAATTACATGGGGACAATTTGTCCCTATGTAGATGCTAAGATAAGACGAAGTAAGGAACTCCTATGAACGAAGTAACCGCCTCCATCGACGACAGCATCAAAAACAAAATCTATACTATTCGTGGATTACAAGTGATGCTGGATAGTGATTTGGCGGAATTATTTGAGGTAGAGACTAAAAACCTAAATAGAGCAGTTAATAGAAATAGTGACCGATTTCCGCAAAACTTTATGTTTCAGCTGACTGAAGATGAGTACCAAAATTTGAGGTTCCAAAATGGAACCTCAAGTAGAGACGATTCTTTAAAGTCACAAATTGTGACCTTAGAAAATGGCAGAGGTAAACATAGAAAATATTTACCTTACGTATTTACCGAACAAGGCGTAGCCATGCTTTCGGCGGTACTGCGAAGTCAAACGGCTGTACAGATGAGTATCCACATTATCAATGCTTTTGTGGAGATGCGAAGATTTATCTCAAATAATGCGCTGATTTTTCAAAGACTTGATTCGTTGGAGCAAAAACAGTTCAAAACCGATGATAAAGTAGAAGCGATACTTAATGCCATCGAG
>JAUYSQ010000049.1 GCA_030696285.1 Sulfuricurvum sp.
TCCGAACCCGGAAGCTAAGACCCTCATCGCTCATAATACTGCATCTTTCAGGTGTGGAAACGTAGGTCGCCGCCTGGCCTCGGAATTTTTCTTCTTTAATCATTCACAATCACTCTTCTTTATTTAATCAAACAAGACAAAAATCACATCACAATCTTTTATTACACTATTACTTCCATTAATCTTTCATATCTATTTACATTTGAATCTTTGCAAGCAAGTTATCTCTCTATTCCTAAACCAAAGTCAAGTGTGCTAAGGTACAATATACACTAATGAATTAGACAGCACGTGAGGATTAGAGAGTGGCACGACAACAAATGCAATCGGTTCGACTGGATGGTGACGATGTCGCATCCAAGAGGGAAGAATTACGCCGTTATTTCCATCAAAGTTTTGATCTTTTTGAGTCATTATTTGAGCTTTTAAAATCGGATGAAGTGTTTTATAAACAATCAGAACCCACTCGGCATCCGATGCTTTTCTATTTTGGTCATACGGCTGTGTTTTATATCAATAAGCTCGTTGCTTCCGGCGTATTGCAAGAGAGGGTTGACCCCATGCTGGAGAGACTCTTTTCGGTGGGAGTGGATGAGATGAGCTGGGATGAAAAGAGCGAAAACTTTACGTGGCCAAGGGTGAGTGAGATTCGTGAGTATCGACAGTGTGTCCGTGCATGCGTAGATGGGATGATTTCAACTTTACCGATGACATTGCCGATAGCTCAGCATGATCCGTTTTGGGCGATATGGATGGGTATTGAACACGAGCGGATACACATCGAAACGTCCAGCGTATTGCACCGTCAGATGCCACTGGAATTTGTTCGTCCTCATAATGATTTTCCCCTGTGTCCGTTGCACGGAGATATGCTTGAAAATAGTATGGTTTTTTTCAAGGGGAGAGAAGTTCGTCTGGGGAAAGGTTCTGACGATCATGGGTTGTATGGCTGGGATAACGAATATGGCTCTTTGACATACCAAGTTGAGGATTTTGAAGCCTCCAAATATCTGGTGAGCAACGGTGAATTTATGGATTTTGTTGCTGCTAATGGGTATGGTATTTCACGCTGGTGGGATGAGGAAGGATTGAAATTTCTAAAAATTCGCAACGCCTTATGCCCTCCATTTTGGATCCCAAATTCAGACGGAACCTATACCTATCGTGCCTTGAGTGAAGAGATCCCAATGCCTTATAATTGGCCTGTAGAGGTAAATGCACTCGAAGCGGAAGCCTTTTGCCGCTGGAAAAGTGCGCAAGATGGAGAAAATTATCGTCTTCCTACCGAATCAGAATGGGAAGTGATGGCGCAAGAAGGTGACATCAAAGGTGAGTTCTTTGATGATCAAGGCGCTAATCTCAATTTTTCCCATTATGCTTCATCTGTCCCTATTGATACCTATTCACACGGTGAACTTTATGATGTTGTGGGAAATGTATGGCAGTGGACTCAAACACAGATGGATGGCTATGAGGGGTTTGCAACACATCCTCTCTATGATGATTTTTCTGAGCCAACATTTGATGGAAAACATAATATACTCAAGGGTGGATCGTGGGCATCTACGGGGAACGAGATCGTAAGTACTTCCCGTTATGCTTTTCGCCGTCATTTTATTCAGCATGCAGGGTTTCGGTATGTTGTGGGGGATGGAGAGAATGAGGCTCGGAAGTATGCTCTAATCGAAAAGATGCAAAAGGTATGGAAAAAACGGTATGGATGAGTTTGATCGGATTGATCGGAGTGGGTCCAATGCTGAAAAATACGTCTTGCGAGAAAAGCTTTTTGGTACCGATAGGGTACAGCCGATGTGGGTGGCGGATATGGACATCGCGACTCCAAAATGTGTTTTAGAGGCTGTATTCGAGCGATTAAAGCATCCCGTCATCGGGTATGAAATTATGAGCGACCGTGCGTATGAAGCACAGATCATGTGGATGCATACGCATCATGCCTTTGAGATACAGAGAGAATGGCTTACGTTTTCCCCTTCCGTGGTGGCATCAATCGGGTGTGCGATCAGGGCTTTTAGTGACGTAGACGATGAAGTTATTGTTATGAGTCCTGTGTATCCCCCATTCTTCTCTCAAGTTAAAGAGAATAATCGTCGTCTTATTTCCCATTCCCTTCAACTAGACAATACTGGGGAATATCACTTCGATATTGACGTTTTACGCTCTAAAATCACCTCTAAAACGAAGATACTTTTGCTGTGTTCTCCTCATAATCCCATTGGGAAAGTGTGGAGAGATGATGAGCTACTTTCTTTGGGTGCGTTGTGCTTGGAGTATGGGATTGTTATTGTGAGTGATGAGGTTCATTGTGACATTGTTTATGAAGAACATACCCATATCCCGATTGCGTCGCTCACCAATGAATTGTGTGAATGCTCTGTGACACTTTTAGGAACGGGAAAAACGTTTAATATGGCGGGATTTTCGATCTCGACGGTTTGTATCGCTTCTGAGGCATTACGTAAGAAGTATAAAAAAGAGCTGGATAAAGTTCATTTCGGAGAGGGTTCAGTATTGTCCCATATTGCCTTTGAGGCGGCGTATAGAGATGGGGGAACATGGTATGGGAAGCTTATGAGCCATTTACATGCAAACCGTGATAAAATCGTTCAATGGTCGCGTAGAAACACCATTATCCGAGTGACTCCTCCTCAAGGGACGTATTTGGCATGGATGGATTGTCGCGCATTGGGATTGGGTGATAAAGAGTTACGAGAATTTTTTATCCATGAAGCAGGGCTTGGATTGAGTCCGGGACTTAGTTTTGGTCGTGAAGGATCAGGTTTTATGAGGCTCAATTTTGCTGTTGCACCCTATGTTTTGGAGGATGCTTTAGAAAAGATAAGCAATGCTCTAAGAGGGAGAGGCTATGATTGAAACAATTTTAAATCTCTACGAAATGGAGTATTTTCGCTTTATTTTAACGCTTCTTCTTAGTTTTTTAACCGGTTTAGAGATGCGTGAATATGGAAAAACCCTCGGTAACGCTTATTTTATTGGAACAGTACGCACCTATACATTGATCGGAATGGTGGGCTATATTTTCTATATTCTTGATCCCTCCTGGCGACTGTATATAGCCGGTTTGGGGGTTTTAGCCCTTTTATTTGGCCTCTTTTATCATCATAAACTGCAAGAGAAACAAAAAGGGATTATCACTCTTTTGGCGGCATTGCTGGTCTATGCTTACGCCCCGATTATTATGACGCAACCGTTGTGGTTTACAGCCCTTATTTTTGTCTCTATTATTTTTGTCGTAAATGCTAAAACACAGATGCAAACACTCTTGGAAAGTGTGGATAATACGGAGATTATTACATTTTCGAAGCTGATGTTACTTAGTGTTGTGATCTGGCCATTGTTACCGACAACTCCGATCTCTTCCATGATACCTATGTCCTTTAGTAAAGTATGGATGGCGGTTGTCGTGGTTTCGGGGATTTCTTACATCGGGTATCTCTTGCAACGTTACTTTTTTAAAGAAAAAGGGTTTTTGGTCAGCGGTATTTTGGGAGGTATCTATTCGTCAACAGCGACCACAGTGGTATTGTCGCGCCAATCGAAAACTCTTCAAGCGTATGAATATACGTTTGTTGCGGCTATTATGCTGGCAACGGGGATGATGCATGCTCGACTGTTGGTGATTATCGGATTTTTGAATTTCCCCCTTTTTCAAGTGATACTATTGCCTCTTGGGGCGCTGGGGGGTATTTCTTTGGTAGGCGGTTATATTCTTTCTCGGATTAAGAGTGATGCAATCCCTAAAAATGAGCATGCAAAGCAGCTCAATGTTAATCCTCTTGAGCTTGGGGTGGCGCTGGTATTTGCGATGATGTTTGTCCTCATGAGTGTGGCAACACATTATTTTGTAGCTCATTACGGGATTTCAGGACTTAATATTATGGCATTAATCAGCGGATTTACGGATATCGATCCCTTTATTCTCTCTCTTATTAATACAAACTACTCCATCAGTCAAAATGCGATTATCTCTGCTATTTTAATCGCAGTGGGAAGCAACAACTTGTTTAAAGGGATCATCGCTTTGGCTCTTGGCTCACGTCGTGTTGGGTGGATAAGCGTGGGCACTTTGGGATCGTTATCCATTTTAACGGTTTTTATTGCCTTTATTATTGGAAAATAGTGATGCGAAAAGTACTTCAAAAGATTGAACCTTTTATTGGCGATCATCATCTTCTCTCGTTGGCAACGATGGGGGAAGCGCTTTGGTGTTGTTCCCTATTTTATGCGTATGATCTTGAAAATATTGCTTTTATCGTCGCAACCGATCCCGATACGCTTCATGGAGAAAATGTAATCAAAAGTTCATCTGTAGCAGGGACGATTGCCCTGGAGACTAAGATGGTGGGGAAAATTCAGGGGATCCAGTTTTCCGGCGAGATGACACGCTATGCGGAGGGAGAAGCACTCTATTTTAAGGTGTTTCCTTTTGCACGAATAATGAATCCTATTTTATGGAAGATTAGAGTGGATGAGATCAAAATGACCGATAATACTCTTGGATTTGGAAAGAAGCTCACTTGGAAGCGTGAGTTTTAAGTTCGAAAAAGTTGCAGGGTTTTCCACTGGAACTTAAGACGACTTGCGAGGGGATAACTTTACTTTTAAATCCATAGGCTTTGCATCCGTGAGGCTGATTGGCTTCCCATGTGACAAAATAATAGGTACATTTTTGGCAGATAATCTTTTGCATGGTGTAATTTTACCGTATAATGCGATACATTTTTTAAGGATTTTGAATGAATAAATTATTGTGTATGTTAGAGCTTCAGCAGCAACTTAATGATTCTACTAACGGAAAAGGTTGGGAAAAAGGGCTCACGAAGCATGGTAAAAAAATCAATTGGCGTCGATGTATTACGATGGAGTCCGCTGAAATGATTGATTCATTCGGTTGGAAACATTGGAAGAGCATTGCCCAAGAGACTGATTATGCTAACTTGCAGATCGAGATTGTGGATGTGTGGCATTTTGTTATGAGTTTAGTGTTGGAATTTACGAAAGCCAATGGTGCGGAAGCAGTTGAAGAGTTGGCACAAAGAATTGCCAATACACCGGAATATCAAAAATTAAGCAGTGAAGCACCTCTTCCGTTTGGCGAGGATGATGTCCTTATGATTAAAATTGAAAATGTTATGCGCCTTTCTCTGATTCCTATTTCTCCTGAGATGATCGGTGCAATGGTCGAAGAGTTTCTTGAGCTGGCCTATCTGGGCGCATTGAATACAACACAGTTGTATCGTCTCTATGTCGGTAAAAACATACTCAATCAGTTCCGTCAAGACCACGGCTACAAAGAGGGAAGTTATGTCAAAATTTGGAACGGTTTGGAAGACAATGCCGTGATGAAACTCTCATGGGAAAATAATCCTGAGATGACTCCTGATGAGTTGTACAAAGCGTTAAAAACTGCTTACCCTGCGTAAAGCTATCTTTTGAACGCAAGCGGAGCAAAGCCCCACTTGACTACGCCTTGCTTCTTTCGAGGCAGAAATTAATGATAAATATTTTTAAATTCACCCTTCCATCGCTTGTGGCACCAGAACCAGAGCTTCGGATGGGTGCGAATCACTTTTTCCACATCATTGGCTTGTGCCTGCGTTGCTTCTAAAATTGCCAGTTCATCATTACTTTTTACTTCGATAGGCGTTTCAAACGTAATAGTATAGTGCTGTTCATCCGTGGAGACAATATAAACACCCACAATCGGGGCATTAAATTTATGAGCCAACTGTGCGGGTGTTGAGGTGTGGTAGGTTTCGTGACCGAAAAAATCGACCTTTACTCCTGCACGTTCATTACTCGCCTGATCAATCATAAGCAAGATGGAGCGACCGCCCCGCAGTGCTTTGGCAATATGTTTGAGCGCACCATTTTTTTCCGCAAGTTTCATTCGATGATTTGTCCGTGCTTGGAGCAAATAGGGGTCAAAGCTTGAATTGCTAAACTCTTTGTAGATGGAAGAGACAGGGGTGATAAGCGATGAGAGTGCCGCACCGCCAAGCTCCCAGTTTCCAAAATGAGCTGAGACAAAAATAATCCCACGATTTTCGCTTAAAAGGGCGTCAACTGTTTCACGGTTTTTAAAGGTCACTTGAGCTCGTAAATCTTCGGCATTATTTCGTCTGTTTTCCATTACTTGTAAAAAATTGAGAGCTAAATTTTGGTAACAATACTCCTCAATCTCTTTTTTTTGAGCCGAGTTCAGTTCATCTCCAAAAGCAAATTTCAAATTAGCTTGAATAATCCGATTTCGCGAAAAGGCGAGAATATGAGTGAGGGATGAAAGTGAGGTAAAGATCTTTGTACGCCAGCTGTGTGGCAACATCATCAAAAACGAATCTAAAAGTAAAAAAAGACGATACACCATTATAGAAGTTCCTTGGCTTTTGTCGCAATGAGATGCGGATCGATTTGACTAATTGAAAAATCGTTGCGGTTGATGTGCAAAATATCGACTTGGGAGAGAGATTTAATCCCAATATTGATGGGGGTAGGATAAATCATCCGTTCATTGGTCGGGCCAAAGAGGGTGATGGAGGGACGGTTCATTGCCCACGCAATATGAGTGGGTCCCGTATCGTTTCCGATGGTTAAGGTACAGCAAGCTAGAAAATCAACCAATTCACTCAAGGACATTTTCGCAGTCACGACAGCATTCTGGGAGTGCTCTTGTATCCAAAGGGCATCGTTATATTCGCTGACACTTCCCCAGACGAGATGGCAGGGATAGGGGAGTAAATCACAAAGAATCGCAAACTGCTCTTTGGGGTAACATTTGCTCGCCCATGAAGCACCGATTACCAGAGCGATTTTTTTATCATTTGCCGGAGCGATTTTTAGGGGAAAAATAGGTTTCTTTTGCTCAATTAGCTCTTCCGTATAAGGGATTTTCAACGCCTCGGTAATGACCATAACATTACGACGAATGACGTTTATCTCGTAGGGGATTGATGAGGTAGACTCGTAAAACCATGATGCAATCCCTTCGCGTGCGCTTGAACGATCAAACCCGTGTACCTTTCCTTTGAGTAAGGCGGCAATAATAGCTGATTTTAGAAGCCCCTGTGCATCAATAATATGGTCATAGCGTTCACGTGATTTGAGGGTGTGAATCATCTCTTTTAAGAGGGTAAAACTTTTGGTTTTTTTGAGCCGTTTGAGAGGGATCGGGATCACTTCATGAATCAGAGGATGGTTTTGGAGTATGGGGGCAAACGCCTCTTCGACGAACCAATCGATTTTGGCATCAGGGTAATGGTTGTGGATAATCTGCAAGACTACGGCAGTATTTATGATGTCACCGAGTGCGCTGAGGCGGACAATTGCGATACGTAAATTTTGTTTTTTCATAAGCGTAACTATAGCGCAACTAAGCTTTTCTCTTATTTTTTATATTCGTCATTCCCGCGAAGGCGGGCGAAGTGCCCTTTAGGGTGAATCCAGCTGTGCGTTTGTGGGGATGGATCCCCGGGTCAAGCCCGAGGACCTCAAAGAGGTTCTTGTGCCCTATAGGGTATGACGAGAAAAAAGATTACTTGGTAACATAATTACGGAATATAAATTTTATCGATCATCTCTTGATACTCTTTTGAACAATCACTTTCGGCTGTGATTCCCCCACCGCTTTTATACACCAGCGTTCCATTGATATTTTCGATAAAACGGATAGCAACGGCACTGTAGAGATTTTTTCCATCAAAATATCCAAATACTCCGGTGAAATATCCCCGATCATACCCTTCAATTTCTTCGATAATCTCTACGGTTCGTTTTTTGGGTGTTCCGCTGATGCTCCCTGCGGGTAATAAGGATTTGAGGATATCGCCGATATTTTCGCGCCAAGCAGGAGAGAGTTTTCCACTGATATGAGAGCTGGTTTGAAGAAGCTGTTTTGCTCCCGTATCGATGGTGCTGATGGTTCTAAAAGCTTCGACTTGTATATCGGTCGCAACGATTCCAAGATCATTACGTAAAAGATCCACAATCATCGTATGCTCTGCCAGCTCTTTGGGGTCATTTAAAAGAGTTTCAATCGCATTGGGGTGCGACGCATCAATGGTTCCCTTCATCGGATAGGTATGAATGGTGTTCTCTTCGATCGTGATAAAAGGTTCAGGTGAAAAACAGACAAATTCGTCTCTGACACGCAGTTTATACGGGGCATGTGCCATTGCGTAAATTTCTTGGAGCGAATAGGGGGTTTCAATCAGAGTGGGGAGAGTAAGATTGAGCAGATAAGTGTTTCCGGCGCGGATATGTTCGGCAACGGCTTCAAACTTTTGGATATAGTGCTTGTAGGATAGAGGTGAATGGTGAGGCTTATGGGGTGAATTATTTCTCGGTACATCGCCCCCAAAGCTAAACTCGATTTCCTGATTTTTTAAATCATCCAGTGGGTGACAGTGGAATTTCTCCCCCTTGAAATCGGTGTAAAAAAAAGTGGGAATTCCCGCTGAAATCCACTTCGTCAGCTGCTCGACCATTAGGCTATGAGCGCCTTGAGAACCGCCATTCGAATGGATACACCGTTCTTGACCTGTTCGAGCACTTTGCATCGCGGGTCTTTGAGCATCGAGTCATCGATATCGATATTGCGGTGAACGGGCCCCGGGTGCATAATGATCATATCCCGATCGCCGATGAGTTTTTTGGTGATACAAAAATCTTGAGCATAATCTTTGAGTGAGCCGTACGTCTGATGAGAATGACGCTCGGTTTGGGTGCGTAAACTCATAATAGCATCAACATGATCGATTACATCATGGATATCGTGGGTTATTGGGAGCGTTGTTGAGGGGAGAAAATGGGGAGGGGCTACAAGGGTGATTTCCATTCCAAATCGTGTGAGCAACTCAATATTACTGTTGGCAACACGGGAGTTTTTGATATCCCCTACAATGGCAATTTTTTTCCCTTGTACATTCCCGAAGTGCTGCTTTAGAGTAAAAAGATCGAGGAGTGCTTGTGTCGGATGCGCATGTGCTCCATCTCCTGCATTGATAATAGAAGCATTGGTGTGCTGGGCAAGAATATTGGGGACTCCGGCATGGGCATGGCGGACGATCATGGCGTGCGGTCCCATAGCATCGAGATTGGCTGCCGTATCGACGAGACTTTCCCCTTTTTGGGTAGAGCTTTTTTGAACGTCCAGATGAACGACTTCGGCACCGAGGCGTTTGGCAGCAATCTCGAACGAGCTTTTAGTACGGGTTGAGTTTTCAAAAAAGAGGGTGATGATAATCTTTTCACGCAAGATAGGATCAAAACGTCCATCGCTAAACAAAGATGCATCGTCTAAAACGGTGTTGATTTGCTCAATCGTAAAATCATCGGTTCGGATCAGATGGCGCATGTGTCTTCCTTGTTGTTTGAGTTTATTTTATCCAATAATGCTTGAGCCAACGCCTGAGTGTTGTGCCCTAAAAAATAGAGAGGATCAAAATGGTTTTTAAAATAAGGGAGAGATGTCTGCATAAATCCCTCATCGCTAGAGCGGCAGTTAAGTGCCCACAAATGAGGAATATTGTGCTGCTGTAAGAGATTCAAATTTAGCAATGTATCATTGATACAGCCAAGACGGCAATGGGTGACAAGAAGCGTGGTCGCATTGAAATGTTTTGCTAAATCGATCATTATTAACTTTTCATCGAGAGGAACCATTAGCCCTCCGGCCCCTTCGATGAGAACAATATCGCAATTCTTTTCAATGTCTGCTAGGACTTTATCAAAGAGAGTTAGATCAATTTTTAACCCCTTATTGGCAACATAGGGAGCAGCGGGAAGGGGAAGTGCTAGAGTGACAATATCACTCACCCGTAACGATTTAAGCTCAGGATTGAGAGCTTGGGCATGCTTGAGGAGGATGCTTCCATCGGCGGGGAGTCCATTGACCCCCGTTTCGATGGGTTTGTACACGCCGACACGCAATCCCATGGCTGAGTAGGCATCGAGAAGTTGCAGAGTGGTATAGGTTTTACCAATATCCGTATTGGTAGCGGTGATGAAAATGCGTTTGGTCAAGGTGTGGCTCTTTTGGCTATAATTATCGAATTGTAATACAGATTTCGTAAAGATTAAGTTAGCACCAAAGGATAGTTATTCGTTTTGAAGAATTTACCACAC
>JAUYSQ010000061.1 GCA_030696285.1 Sulfuricurvum sp.
ACCGAAAAGACAAGCCGTATATGCTCAAGCCGGTTGTGGATCAGGCGATTGATGAAAAGTCACCGGTACAAAAAGTTCTTGTTGTTGAGCGAAATAATGAAGATATTACCTGGGTAGCGGGACGCGATTATTCGTACAACGAACTGATCAAGCACCAGTCAAGCAAATGTGAAGCGGAAGTTATGGATGCGGAAGATCCATTGTTCCTCCTCTACACATCAGGCTCAACGGGCAAACCAAAAGGGGTACAGCACAACAGTGCGGGGTATATCCTTTGGGCTCAAATGACGATGGAATGGGTATTTGACGTAAAAGAGAATGACACCTACTGGTGTACAGCAGACGTCGGCTGGATTACCGGACATACCTACATTGTCTACGGCCCGTTAGCGATGGGTGCAACAACGGTCATGTTCGAGGGGGTACCTACGTACCCTGATGCCGGACGTCCGTGGAAAATGGTTGAAGAGTACAAAATCAACCAATTCTACACCGCTCCGACCGCGATTCGTGTTTTGCACAAAATGGGTGAAGACGAACCGGCTAAATACGATCTTAGCAGCCTGAAAGTTCTCGGAACCGTCGGTGAGCCGATCGACCCTCCGGCATGGAAATGGTATTACGAAGCAGTCGGCGGTAGCAAATGTGCCATCGTTGATACCTACTGGCAAACGGAAACGGGGGGACATATCGTTTCTCCATTGCCGGGTGCGACTCCGATCAAACCTGCCTGTGCAACGTTTCCGCTTCCGGGCATCATCGCTGAGATCTTAGATCCGCAAACGGGTGTAAAAGTCGAAGCAGGCGAGGCTGGTTATATGTGTGTAACACGCCCTTGGCCATCTATGATTCGCGGAATCTGGGGTGATCCTGAGCGTTTTGTGAAATCGTATTTCGGTGATGTCAAAAAAGACGGTCAGCCGGTATACTTTACGGGTGACGGTGCTATCTATGACGAGGAAGGCTACATCACCATCACGGGTCGTACCGATGACGTTATCAACGTTTCCGGTCACCGTATGGGAACGGCTGAAGTTGAAGCGGCATGTAAAAAACACCCCAACGTTGCCGAAGTAGCCGTCGTCGGTAAACCGCACGAGATCAAAGGTGAGGGAATCTTCGCCTACATCGTTCTCAAAAGCGAAGACACCGTCGGTGAAGAGATGGAGATGGTCAAAGAGATCAATAAAGTGATCATGAAAGAGATCGGTAACATCGCTATCTGTGATGACATTGTTTTCGTTCCCGGCTTGCCAAAAACGCGTTCGGGTAAAATCATGCGCCGTATTTTGCGCTCGATTGCCAAAGGCGAAGCGATTACTCAGGATATTTCGACTCTCGAAGACCCAAGCATTGTTGCTACTATCGAAGCAAAAGTCAAAGGGTAAACCTTAACTTTGCCC
>JAUYSQ010000073.1 GCA_030696285.1 Sulfuricurvum sp.
ACCCTTGATAGAATGAACGAAAACCTCCATCAGTACCCGTTCCATCACCCCAAAAATCGTGATACCATACTTTATCCGCTGTAATATTTTGGGTCGTTCCATCCGGAAGACGGAAAGAAACATTCCCTCTATTTTGTACCATCGCAGATGTAGTGTAATTATTGGCATCCGGATCAGCAATATGCCCCTGCCAGTACAACCCAGCCCATTCAATTTCCCCGCCACTGATATTTGCCGGTAAGGTTAAAATAGAAGACGCCGAGTTAAGCGTCATTCCCCCTGTATTTTTATACATTAAAGTCGCATCATACAAATACCCATTATAATTATTATTACAATTTCCATTATTATTAACACATACAACCGATGCCGCCGTAGAAGCAAAATCACCAAAAAGTTTTAATCCACCATTCGGAAATACGGGAACAAATGGATTTTCGTGCAAGACAGCATGCCCCTTGGCCGGTTTATTTGCATTCAGAGTATAAGAGGTATCCTGATTGGAAGCACTTCCAACAATATAAAGATAATACGTAGTTCCTACCGTCACATTGACCGTTGCCGTAACCGTTGCTGAACCTGCCACTGTACCCGATGACCAGACAGCAGAAGCTGTACACGTAGAATCACTGTATAGAAAAGCTGTTAATTGACGATTCGAGGTATTGTTCTTGATACTCAAATTAATTTGCCCACCCACAGGGTTAGTGATCGTGTAGTAGTCAGCATCATCACTTTGTACATCACCTGAGTGATTATTATACGTTGATCCGCTTGTAGCATTCCATGTACCTATACTTGATCCTGAGGGACAAACAGCCCAAGCCGGAATTGTCAACATCATCATAAAACCAAAAACGGCAATCGTACGAGAAAAAAGTTTAAAAGTTTTCATCTCATCCTCCTTGGGATTTTTAAACACTCAACATTAGGGCTCGGTAAAAAAGCTTTTGAGCCCGAAAAGTCTACTTATCACTATATCGACTAAAGACGCCGATTTGTAAAACCATATTTTAACTCAATCATGAGAGAAAACGCCATTTTCTAAGTGTATTCCACCTATCATTAAAGAGTGATTAAAATGT
>JAUYSQ010000092.1 GCA_030696285.1 Sulfuricurvum sp.
CAACAAATTCTGTTCCACATCCGAAATCAATTAATTGCTGTTTTAAATCCATTCTAATCCTTCTATGTTATTGCGCGGTATTATAGGCAAGAATCGTTGAAATATCCTTTGCAATGAAAGGCTATTCTTTTCAATATAATATATATTATGTTAACCAAAGTAAAAATATAAGACTGCTAGACGGATCAAACCGTCGAAATCTTATACTGTGCAAGCTCCCGACCTTTGAGATCGATCACATGAACAGCGCACGCCAGACACGGATCAAACGAATGAATCACACGCAATACTTCCAATGGACGTGAAGGATCGACAATTTTAACCCCGATCAGCGCCTCTTCATAAAGCCCTCGCTGTCCTAATCCATCTTTAGGGGAAGCGTTCCACGTTGTCGGAGCGACTACTTGATAATTGGCGACTTTTGCCTCTTTGATACGGATAAAATGACTCAAAACTCCCCGTGGAACTTCAAAGATTCCTGCACCTTTCGCGGTTGTCGACAGTTCTTCAAATACATACTTCGTCCAGGTTTCTTCATCATAGTATTTGATATTTTCGATCAAATCGCTCATAAAATCAAAAAGATAATCACAACAGATTTGAGCCTCGACGGCACGAGCAGCATTGCGTCCGATGCTGGTAGAAAAATCGATCAGCTTCATCCCCGTTTCATGCATAAAACGATCCATATAGGGCTTGATAACCTTGGAATTTTTAACCACCCCTACAATCATCCGTGCCACAGGACCTACTTCCATTACTTTTCCCTCATAGCGGGGAGCTTTGATCCAGCTGTATTTGCCTTCGCTTTTTAGGGTTCCATCCTCATTCAAATCGGTGTAAAACGGGATGGTCTCTTGGTCGTAAGGAGAGGTTGGATCATCGTTTTCATACCATGCTCTTGACACCTCTTCGGTAATTTTGGACGAATCAAACGGCTCTATTTGGTCAAAATTATGCCCCGTGATGACACCTCCCTCAAAGAGTTGCTCCTTTGAACCAAATCGGTACCCGCCACAACACAAAAAGTTCCCATTTCCGCGCCCTTCCCCCTCTTTAATCGACGCACCATACGCTTTGACAATCATTTTCATATCAGGAATATACGCACGCTCTAAAAAATCGCGTGTCTCTTTGATCAAAAACATAAAATCGTTCAGCCGTTGAGGGTTAAGCATATCAACAACACTGGTTACCCCTCCCACGACGAGATTTTGAGGATGAGGCGTTTTTCCGGCGAAAATAGCAATTGCCTTGGAAATATCGTGCTGAATCCGAAGCGCCTCGAGATAATGGTTCATATGGACCAAATTTTCTTCAGGAGTTAGCCGATACGTATCATGTCCCCAATAGCCATTGGCAAAGAGTCCCAGCCGCCCTGCTTTGACAAAACTGCTCAGCTTCTCTTTGACGCTCTCCAAATGTCCCTCAGAATTACGATAAGGGTTTTCGTGATACTGTTGCGCCATCTTGACCGCTTTGGAACAGTCAGCCTCCAAAGCACTCGTAATATCCACAAAATCGAGAGAATGGAGATGATAATAATGGATAATATGATCCTGCACGAAAAGGGCAAGAGTGACGAGATTTCGGATAATCTCGGCATTTTGAGGGATTATGATCCCATATGCATCTTCGACGGAACTGATGGAAGCACGGTAATGGACGTTCGTACAGACACCGCAAATACGCTGAGCTATCAGCCCGACATCACGCGGATCTCGACCTTTTAAGATAATTTCAATCCCTCGAAACAGCTGTCCCGATGCCCATGCTTCGGTGACAACATTCTCCTCATTTACCTCTACTTCGATGCGTAAATGTCCTTCGATACGCGTGATAGGGTCAATGACAATTTTACGGTTACTCATGATTTTCCTTCGGGAGTGGTCGATTATTGGCGTATTCATCAAACGCGATTTTTCCGGCACCGCAAGCAAAACATCCATGTCCTGCTTGCACCGGCCAGCTGGTACCCTCATTAAACTTCACCTGTGGACAATTCATCTGCGCATACGGTCCCTTGCATCCCATTTGAAACAAACACCACCCTTTTTTAGCCCCTTCATCCCCCCACTCGAGGACAAACTCACCCAAATCAAAATGTCCTCGACGCTCACAGTTATCATGAACCAAAAAGCTATAAGCCCACTCAGGACGGTTTTTGGCATCAAGTTTGGGAAATTCCTCAAACATCATAAAATGAAGCAGTGTTCCGACAATATTGATCGGATTCACGGGACATCCGGGAAGATTGATAATGTCATCTCTGCCAAGCGCCTCCGAAACCCCTACCGCACCGGTCGGATTCGGTGCCGCTGCAACAACCCCGCCATCGTATGCGCACGATCCTACCGCAATCACGGCAGCCGCATTCGCAGCGACACGCTGGAGCAGCGCATGTCCCGTTTCCCCTTTGGGACCGATACGCAAGTATTTTCCATCAAGTCCAAGAGGCACTGCCCCCTCAACGATCAAGACATATTTTCCAGAATCATATTGGAGTATATTATCTAGTACGCTTTCTGATTCTTCCCCTGATCCTGCCATTAATAGCTCATGGTAATCGAGCGAAATGTATTTGAGGATTAAATCATCGATTTTCGGATGGGATGATTTGATAAACCCTTCTGAATTTCCACTGCAATCGGCGAGTTCGAGCCAAATGATCGGAATTTTATTGAGCTGCGCAACCCCCTCCTTTACCACTTTTTCAAAATCGGGGTGCAAATGCATTGTCGCCGTGATCATCGAAACCCATTGGTTGAATTCTCGGCTCATATCAAAAGAAGCGATTGCCTCTTCGAGATTTTCAGTACTGAGCTGATTTTTAGGATGGATGGAGTTGTATTTATCAATCCGTGCACGGACTCGTGCTAGCTCAGCCTCTTTGATCTTCTCCTCTCTCTGAGCTCGTAATCGTGCTGCTTCGAGGGGATCAACCGGTGTTGCAGCGATCAAGGCACTAACGTCCTGCTTACACCTGCCGCATACGCGTCCTGCATTGCTAAAGGGCTTCAGCTCTATGAACGATGTCACGGCATTGAGTTTGATCAGATCAATCAGCTCATCTTCGTAAACGCTTTCGCAGCTGCAAACAAGACGTCCATTTCCACTGTTTAACCGATTTGAATAGAGATATGCCGCATCGATAACTTCA
Organism: Sulfuricurvum sp.; assembly: GCA_030696285.1. Classification (GTDB taxonomy): domain Bacteria; phylum Campylobacterota; class Campylobacteria; order Campylobacterales; family Sulfurimonadaceae; genus Sulfuricurvum. The sequence continues at coordinate 3,161 of JAUYSQ010000092.1, forward strand.
TTCTTTTCCATTAATTTTTTGAGATGGATCAAATCAAAATTGCTATTGATACCAATAAACCGTTTTAGCCGATCATGGTTGACGATGTATTGATCGATTCGATTCTCATGGGTTATCAGAATCGTTTCGTTCTCGGAGTCTTTGGGATCATAACTCGGTGAACTGACGTCGGCAAACAAAAACGATCCTACTTTTAATCCGTCGATAGAGACCTCTTGGTGAAAACTTTTAACTTCCAATCCGAGCATATTCGCCACGGCCACATCGGCTTGTAACGTACACTCTTTGACCCGCCCGGCAATAAATCCGCTTTCACGTAACTGCGCTGCTTCACCGACACAATAGATATCGGCATTTGTGGTGCACATCGTCTCATCGACCAAGATCCCTTTGTCACATTCAAGCACTGCACATGCGCATG
>JAUYSQ010000105.1 GCA_030696285.1 Sulfuricurvum sp.
TTTGACAGCACATTTTGGAAATTTTGTTGATTTTGAACAGATTATTCGTTACGTCTGGGATGGCGGGTGCCAAACCAATAACGATATTCGGACACTGGTTTGGAGATTTAATAAAAAATTCCCGACAGCCATCATCAAAAATGCTGCGGGAATCGGTTACTACCTCGAATAAGAATACATTTATCTACAGGTTTCATTCGAGTCTCCTTAGTGATTTTTTGATCGCATCTATCAGGGCATCTATATCCTCAATCGTCTGCGAATAATGGACGGTTATCCGAAGCCAACCCGGTCGAAAAGCTAAGTCTTCATCATCGCCCAACCCCAACAGATCATGCCCATAAGGACCCGCACACGAACATCCGGCGCGGGTTTGAAACCCCTCTTCATCGGAGAGAAGTGTACACAATGCATAAGGATCAATATTATGAATATTAAACGACACTATCCCGATATTCTCCGCATTCCTGCAACCGTAACACTCAGCTTGCGGAATCGTTCGAAGCTCTTTGACGAGATGAGCATGGAGTATTTTTTTAGACGCTCCGATCCACTCAAATCCCAGTTCATTGCGCAGCTGATAGGCTAATGCAGCACGAATGAGCTGCAAAATTCCCGGCGTACCTGCATCCTCACGATCTTCAATTTCATCGACAAAGGTATGACTCTTACGGCTCACATAGCTCACCGTTCCTCCCCCTGCAAACGTAGGAGAATGGTCACCATCAAACAGATTTTTCCGTATGGCAAGCAATCCGCACGATCCGGGACCGCCTAGAAGTTTATGCGGGGAAAAGACCATCGCATCGTACAGTTCGCACGGGATATTTCGATACGGTGACGATGCGGCAGCGTCAAAACAAACCGTTGCACCGTAACGGCGTAACAATGCCGAAATCTCAGCATACGGCGTGATCGTTCCCGTCACATTGGAAGCGATGCAAAACGTTCCGATCATTTCACGATCTTTGTTGGTACGCAGTATCCACTCCAACTCTTCGAGATCCACCAATCCTTTATCATTTAGACCAATTCGCACCGTTTCACATAATGCTTCGCGGTAGCTGATTTCATTGGAGTGGTGCTCATACGGCCCGACGATGACAAGCGGTAATTTCGCCGTATCTAGCCCAAGATAACGTGCCCTTGTTGCAGGGGGAATATACAATCCCAAAATCTCTTGCAACCGCTTCACTGCCGCCGTCGCTCCGCAGCCGCTTGGGATAATAACGAATCCGTCATCCAATTCTAACAGCGTTTTCAGATGTTCACGTGCCTGACGGTAATAGCTGTCCGTTTTGGCTGCCATTGACGCCTCTTTGGAATGGGTGTTTGCATACGTCTCAAGCACTTCGCGAATACGTTCTTCGATAGGCTCGTACGCTAGACCCGATGCCGTATAATCAAAATAATGTTTTTTATGTCTCCCAATCGTCTTGCCGATTATCTGGGAATATTTGTCGCCGGCCTCAAGAAGCGGTCGAAATAGTTGGCTCATAACGATACTTCTCCAATAAAAAAATTCCAAAATCACGGCTTTGACTCGACTCATACTCCTCGATCAACGATTCGATTAATGGTGCGACCTCATCCCCAGTGACCTTCACACCGGTTTTCACCGCAAAACGGCTTTGCTCCCCTTCGAGATGTCCTCCGACGATCAAATCAAACCCTTTAAACTTCTCTTCATCGCGTTTGACGATCGCCCCGACAAATCCGAGATCGACGATGTGGGGATGGGCACAGGCATTGGGACATCCGTTGATACTGATGCTGATGGGCTCGCTAAAATCAGGAAACCGATTCTTGAGATACTCCACAACCTCAATCGCAAGGTTTTTGGTTTCACTCACCGCGAATTTACAAAAATTTAGCCCCGTACACGCCAACGTGCGTGCTTCAAATACAGACGGATAGGCACACAGTCCCGCCGCAGATTCCAGTGTTTCCAAGAGTGCGACGGTAACCTCTTGCGCAATACCATGCACAACAATGTTTTGTGTCGTTGTTAACGTCATTCCATCTGCCCCGTAAAATTCTAAAATACGTCCCAGTAAAAGCAATCGTTCCCCGCCGATACGTCCGGCGGGAATGGCATACCCGACGGCATTGTACCCTGAACGTGTCGTTGCCAAAACACCGAAATGACTCCGTCGCGGATAAGGGGTAAACCCTGCTCCGTCATACAAATCGAACGTAACCCCAGAATCGCTTTCAAGCTTACTAATAAAGCGTTCAACTCCCCAATCATCAATCAAATGACCCAAACGGGCTTTAGAACGGTTGTCTCGCCGTCCGTAGTCGCGATAGATCTCTGCAACAGATTTAGCGACTGTGACAATATTTTTGCGCTGTACATAACCGATATGCGATGCAATACGGCGATTACTCGCCTGCCCTCCTCCGACACTGACGCTAAAGACAATCTCACCGTCTAAACGCTTAACTGCGGTAAAGGCTAAATCCTGAACTTCATGAGAAATACAGTGCTTACGGCATCCGCTTACCCCGACTTTGAACTTACGCGGAAGATTGGAAAATTCACGATTATCTCGATACAAATCATTCAATGCTTCCACAATATCACGAACATTATCGATTTGATCATGATCCATACCATTAACAGGGCAGCAGACGATATTACGCGGGCAGTCTCCTGCGGCTTCGAGGGTACTGAGCCCGACTTTCGCTAAACGCTCAAAGATTTCAGGAAGATCAGAGACCTTTATCCAGTGAAACTGTATGTCTTGGCGTGTTGTCAAAGCAGCCGTATCGCGTGCCAGCTCTTTTGATATTTTTCCGAGTTCGATCAATTGAGAACACGTGAGAAGCCCCCAATCGAGTTTGACCCGAAGCATAAAATAGAGAGTCTCATCCTGGGGACCTTGCAGATTTTTATTTTGCGTATACAGACCATACCATTTAAAACGGTCGATATCTTCGGGGTCGATTGCCTCCCCGCTTTGGGCATAACGGGCGATATCGTCTAAAACATCCAATCCGTCTTTTTCACTTTTAATCCGCTCAACACGCTGGGCTTTTGTTTCTGAAGCCATGAGTTACTCCTTATGTAACAATTTCGGCATTCCAATGAGGAAAATGTCGTCGAACAAGGGCGTTGAGTTCTACCTCGAAATCGGACGCTCCACCTACTTTTTTCGTCTCTTTTTGGGTACTGCCGGTAATCATTCCCGCAGCAACCGTGTTGTTCGTAATTTTGTCAATCAGGATAAATCCTCCCGTTTGACGATTCTCTTCATAGGTATCAAAGACCAAAGATTCTCCCAATACCAGACGAACCGAACCAATATCATTGAGTCCCAATTCATAGGCTTCATGATGGACCTGAGTATTGACATCGACACGATAATCAATCCCCTCTACTACAGCAGAGGTAACCGTTGACGCTCTTTTGAAAAGATAGCTTTTTCCTAAAAGAAATGGCTCTTCATCCATCCAAACGAGATTTGCCGTAATTGCATCCGATACACTGATGGGTTCACCCGTTTTGATCATTATATTTCCACGGCTGATATCGATCTCTTCATTCAGAGTCAACGTTATCGCTTGTGCGGTGGACGCCGATTCTAAATCTCCGTCATACGTCACAATCGCTTTAACCGTAGCGTGTTTTCCCGATGGCAAAACGGTTATCTTCTCACCGACACCGATAGTTCCCGAAGCAATCGTCCCGGCAAATCCTCGAAAATCGAGATTGGGACGGTTGACATACTGGATCGCCATTCGAAACGGTGCATCCGGCGATGGCGCAGACAGAGGCACCTCTTCCAGATGCTCTATTAATGTCTTACCCTTATACCAAGGGGTATGTTCACTGCGTGTAACCACGTTATCCCCCTCCAGTGCAGACATCGGCACGGAATAAATTTTCTCGATTCCAAGCTCTTTCGCAAATGCACGATACTCAGTATCAATTTTTTCAAACACATCCCGGTCATACTTCAAAAGATCCATTTTGTTAATCGCTACAACGACGTTGCGAATTCCCAAAAGACGAACGATAAACGAGTGACGGCGCGTCTGTGTCACAATCCCGTATCGCGCATCGATCAGGATAATCGCCAAATCCGCCGTCGAGGCTCCCGTAGCCATGTTACGTGTATACTGCTCATGCCCTGGGGTATCCGCGATGATGAACTTACGTTTATCAGTCGAAAAATAACGATACGCTACGTCGATCGTAATCCCTTGCTCCCGTTCGCTTTGCAACCCGTCTACAAGGAGCGCCAGATCGATTCTATCCCCCGTCGTCCCCGATTTTTTACTGTCGTTTTTAATGCTTTCGAGCTGATCCTCGAAAATCATTTTGGAATCGTGCAAAAGTCTCCCGATTAAGGTACTTTTGCCATCATCGACACTGCCGCACGTTATAAAACGCAACAGCTCTTTGTGTTCTTGTTCCTGCAGATAGCTCTGAATATTTGAAGCTATCAAATCCGATTGATGTGCCATTAAAAATATCCTTCAATTTTTTTCTTCTCCATGGAGCCTGCTTGATCGGCATCGATCAAACGCCCTTGTCTCTCGCTCGTTTTAGTCAGCAGCATCTCCTGAATAATGTCAGGAAGCGTCACCGCATCGCTTGCAACCGCACCCGTCAACGGATAACAGCCCAGCGTTCGAAAACGAACATTCTCAATGACGGGGGTTTCTCCCTCTTCCAGAGGAAACCGTTCGTCATCCACCATTATTTTAACCCCATCACGTTCGACCACAGGTCTGGGCGCAGCAAAATAAAGGGGAACGAGAGGGATCCCTTCGAGATAAATGTATTGCCAAATATCAAGCTCTGTCCAGTTGGACAACGGAAACACCCGTATGCTCTCCCCTTTATGAATCCGCCCGTTGTAAATATTCCACAATTCAGGACGCTGTTTTTTAGGGTCCCAACGATGGTTTTTGTCACGAAACGAATAAATCCGCTCTTTGGCACGGCTTTTTTCTTCATCCCGTCGCGCTCCCCCGAAAACCGCATCAAATTTATGCTCGTTCAACGCCTGCTTCAGCCCCTCTGTTTTCATGATATCTGTGTAAACAGAACTCCCATGAGTAAACGGTGTAACCCCTTTGGCAACTCCTTCAGGATTCACATGGGTCAACAGCGTCAACCCAAGTTCTTCGATACGGCGGTCACGAAACTCGATCATCTCTTTAAATTTCCATGTCGTGTCCACATGCAAAAGAGGAAACGGCAACTTTGAGGGATAAAATGCTTTCAATGCCAAATGAAGCATCACCGAGGAATCTTTCCCAATCGAATAAAGCATCGCCGGATTTTCAAATTCAGCAATGACTTCACGCATAATATGGATCGATTCCGCTTCCAATACTTTAAGATGGGTCAGTTGTTCTTCAGTCATAGTATTTCCTTATATAAACGCCAAAGGAATAAAATCCCTTTAGCTACGCTAGCCGCTTGGGCTACTAAAGCTTGCCTCATTACTAGGCAGGTTTTTTCATTTAAATTCATACAAATAAGGCCCAGTCGGCCAAGTCCTCGCGTTGCGACGCACAGTCGTCTCCGCATATTTGACGCAAAATCGCCAGTAAAACACTCATAATCAGCCTCCGGTTAAGTGCAATCCGCACTCTTTATGTTCAGGGTTTTCCCACCACCATCGTCCGGCACGTATATCTTCTCCCTCGATAATTGCACGGGTACACGGGGCGCATCCGATACTCGGATACCCCAAATCATGCAATGCGTTATAGGGGAGGTTATTTTCTTTGATAGCGTTCCAAACGTCCTCTTCGCTCCACTCAATCAACGGATTAAGCTTAATCAATCCGTTTGCTTTGTCCCACTCCACCAGTCGCATCGTTTCGCGTGTCGGGGATTGAGCACGTCGCAGTCCGGTAATCCAGACATCCAGCCCTTTTAATGCTCGCTGCAAAGGGGCCATTTTACGGACATGGCAACACATCTTTCGATTTTCGATACTCTCTTTGAACCCATTACTTCCTTGCGTCTTATAAAGGTTTTCAATATCCCACGCATTCGGAAAATAAACATCGATTTTGATACCGTATTTTGTATTCGTCTGATCCATCACCGTATACGTCTCTTCTGCCAAGCGCCCAGTATCAAGGGTAAAAATTTTTGCTTGTGGGTTTTGGCGTAGCAGCAAATCGGTCAAGACCTGATCTTCCGCACCGAAACTCGT
>JAUYSQ010000019.1 GCA_030696285.1 Sulfuricurvum sp.
TGCATGGGACGGACTGCCCAATTATAAATCGCCCGATCATCTCACGCAAGGGGCAAAGCACCTTTTGTTTTTAAACAATTTAATAGAGAGTGGACTTAAAAACGTGACGGTCATCGGAACATGCTTCGAGTATGGAATGAAAAACGGGGCGTTATCCGAAAACGATATCACTGAGCCTTCAAATCCATACGGACTTGCCAAAGACTCTCTCCGAAAAGCGTTAGAGTTTTTAACGGCGGATAAAGCGTGTGCTTTTAAATGGATTCGATTGTTTTACCTGTACGGCGAAGGACAAAACCAAAACTCTCTTTTATCCCAACTGGACAGAGCAATAGAACACGGAGATGAACTCTTTAATATGTCCGGAGGTGAGCAGCTGCGAGATTATTTGCCAATAGAGCAAGTCACGCGTAACATTGCTACAATAGCACTGCAAAAAGCGGTGGATGGAGTCATAAATTGCTGTAGCGGCAAGCCCATATCGGTACGAAAGTTAGTCGAAGATAGAATCAAAGAAAAATCGGCAAACATTTCTTTAAATCTCGGCTTTTACCCTTACCCCGACTACGAACCGATGGCATTTTGGGGAGATGCGACAAAACTTCATACACTGATGGGTAATTCATGACAAAACACTGCAAAATCTGCGATTCGGTTGAATTAAGCACCCTGTATCAAATAGAGAGTTTACCTTTGTTTCAAAATAAAGTGTATGAGACGCAAACCATTGCCGTTGAGCAAAAAACCGTTCCCGTACTGCTGTGCCAATGTCAAGAATGCGGATTTGTCTTTAACTCCGTTTTTGATAATTCACACATGGACTATGATGACAACTACCAAAATGAACAGAACTATTCGGGAACTTTTGTCCAACATTTACACGATGTTGCTGCCTTTCTGACAACGCAAGGATTAAAAGAAAAAAATATTGTCGAAATAGGGTGCGGAAAAGGCTATTTTGTAGAGCTTTTAGAGAAAAACGGCTTCCAAAATGTCACCGGATTTGACCCGGCGTATGAAGGGAATAATCCGAAAATCATCAAAGACTATTTTGGACCGAAATACCTCTCATTGGATGCGGATCTGATCATCATGCGCCATGTTTTGGAACACATTGAGCACCCGTTCGATTTCCTTTCCCATATTAAAAATGCTTGCAGTGAAAAAACAAAAATACTCATCGAGGTTCCTGACTTCCAATGGATTGTAGACAATAAAGCCTTTTGGGACATTTATTATGAGCACTGCAATTATTTTGACAGAGACTTTTTGGAATCTTTTTTCAAAAATACCGTACTAAAAAATATGTTTGATGGACAATATCTTTTGGCACTTGCGGATATAAATACACTTCAAAAACCGTATAGCGCTCATCACTACGCTCCCAATCTCTTTGATTCCACAAGCAATGCTATCGCCGCATTTTTACAAACGCATCAAAAAAAC
>JAUYSQ010000118.1 GCA_030696285.1 Sulfuricurvum sp.
CGCTCGATTGTTTTTTAATTTTTTCGAAATCAAGTTCCATGCCAACGACGAACATAAAAAATATCAGACCGAGTTGACTGATGAGACTGAGATTACTCAATGACTCTTTGGGGAATAAAAGAATAGAAAACTCAGGGAAAATCAACCCTAACAAGGATGGGCCAAGGATGATCCCTGCGATAATTTCTCCAACAACCGTAGGCTGGGCGACGAAGGAGACTAAAAAGCCGAAAAGACGAGTAGCCACCATAATCACAACAATTTGAATCAGCAAAAGAGCTAAAGGATGGTGTAATTGCTTCAGGAAATTTTCGATCAAACCTGAACTTAGTGTTGCATGGGGGATAACGGTAGATAAAAGGGAAACACTTTCTAGGGCGCTTCCTTCATGAAGGACATAGGCGATTCCACTACCGAAGAAAGCGATAATAGCGATGTATAAGAGGAGTGTGTTTTTCATGCCGAAAGTGTAGCAGAGTTCGTGTCAGGAAAGTATCAATTTATTTATCAACTTTCATCCGACAAACCGATAGCCAATTCCCGTTTCGGTGATAATCCGCTTTGGACGGGCAGAGTCGATTTCAATCTTTTGACGCAGTTGGTTGATAAATACCCGAAGATAATGGGTTTCACTTTGATACCCTACCCCCCAAATTTCTTTGAGCAACCATGCGTGGATGAGAACTTTACCGCTGTTTTGCATCAAGATTTTGAGGAGGTCAAACTCTTTGGGTGTTAGTTTTAACTCTTCATTATTCAACATCACCGTGTGTGAAGCAATATCTAACGAGAGATTGCCGCTTATCAGCCCAGAAGAGTTATCACCCATACCGATACCGCGCCGACGGAGTGCCGCTTTGATACGGGCTAAAAGCTCTCCCGTACCGAAGGGTTTGGTGAGATAATCATCACAACCTCCCTCTAACGCCGCTATTTTTTCACTCTCATTGGAACGGGCAGAGAGGACGATGACGGGGGATTGACTCCATTCGCGAAAACGGGAAAGGAACTCTTTGCCATCCATATCGGGTAATCCTAAATCGAGCAGTACCAATGCGGGAGCTTCGATTGCGGCGCGGTTTAATCCCTCTTTTCCCGTTGCAATTGCTATTACGTGATACCCTGCCGCACCCAATGCCACTTCGAGCAGTTTACGAATCGCACTATCATCGTCGATGATTAAAATCGTCTCTTTCATTCCTCACCTCTATACGGAAGTTGCAGTGTTGCGCAAAACTGTACGCCATCACTCATCGTCATAACATTTCCTCCGTGCATTTTGGCGATTCGATACGCCACATACAGCCCTAATCCGATCCCCTCTTCACCTCGAACATTGCTCAATCTCGAAAATGCTTTCCATGCCATCGAGGCTTCATTCGCAGGTGGGATGGAACCTGTATTGCAGATACGGATCAATACCCCAATAGGATCATACTTTAGTGAAACATTGACTGCATCACCGTATTTAAAAGCGTTTTCCAGTAGATTAAAGAGTGCCTGCTCGATTAAAACGGCGTCCCCTTGAATGGATGCAATCTCCTCATTTATCGTTAACGTTGCTGGGAAAGTGTGCTCTGTTTTTGATAATGCACTTCCCAAAAGTTCACGGATATCGCACTCTTGTAGTTTGAGTTTTAACATACCACTTTGGAGGCGGGCGGTATCGAGGAGATTGTCGATCAGTCGCCGCATCCGATGGGCACCTTGATCAATCGTATGATAAAGCTCTTTTTTTTGCTCAGTGTTCAGATCAAGTTCTTCGGTGAGTAACCCTGACGATGCTCCCATAATCGCCGCAAGAGGTGTACGCAATTCATGAGAGAGTGAGCCTAATAGAGTCTCTTGAAGCCGTTCGGACGTCTCCAGCTCTTTGGCAATGGCTGCTCGCTGACTTAACCACGAAACAATCTGCCCCACGACAATCATAATTACAAAACTGAATAGATATCGTAGATCATGCACGGTAAAAGTAAAGGTAGGGGGGATAAAAAAGAAATTGAAGGAGAGCACGGAAGCAATCGAGACAATGAATGTATCTCTACGCCCTAAGCGCATCGCGGCATAGAGGATAGGGAGGAGATGAATCATCCCTATATTGACCAACTGAAGCTCTTCACTAAAGAGTTTGGAAATCAGCGCAAGAGTGATCAAAAGTAAAAAGGGTGGGATAATCGGGTACATAACTAAATTATAAACCATCCATTATTAAATCTCTGCCCTGCGAGCAACTCCGATTAGTTTCTCATGCGGGAAATGGTAGAAGCTGACAAAATTAGGGGAGACGTCTTTGATAAAGGCAAAGACTTTCCATATCAGGCTATCGGACACAATCTCCTCATCTCCGTAAAAAATTGTACGCTCATCGATATTTCGTTCACGTAAAAGTGCTTCGACGTTCAGCGTCTCCATATATCCCGGTCGGATACTGAGCAGATCAAGCCCTTCTCCTATCGGTGAAAGTTCACTCGTAACTCCATGCGGCTCATACGATGGGTGAACGGTCACGATGATATTGCGCTCATACATGATCCCGTTTTGGAACATTGTTTTTGAGATATACGCAGGGATTGCTTCGGCATTACGAGCAAAGAAAAGTGCCGTCCCCTCAACATGGAACCCTTGTGCATAGCGTTTGAGGTATTCGCTCAAAAAGAGATCTTTGTCAATCGGTACGAACGACGCATAGAGCCGTTTTTGCCCTTGGGTATAGAGGATAACGATAAAGAGGGGAACCGATGCAATAATAAGTGACCAATACCCGCCGTGCGGAATTTTGAGCCAGCATGAGACGAAGAACACCAAACTCGTTACTCCCGCGATGATGGAAACCCCCATTTTGAGATATTGACGTTTATACATGAAAATCATACTCATCAATACCCCTGTGATGCTCATCGCCCCCGCAACGGAGAGACCGTATGCCGCCGCCAGTTTCCCCGATTCGCCGAAGATAAAGAGCATTGCAACAACACAGATAAATAAAAACCAGTTGATAGAGCCGACATAGATTTGACTACGCAGTTCGTTTGACGTATAGTTGACATTGAAGTGCGGGAAAATACGGGTTGTCATCGCCTGATAGAGGACGGAGAAAATCCCGCTGATCATCGCCTGAGAAGCGATAATAGTAGCAACAACGGTCAATAGTAACATCGGAACATACAAATCAGGGACGAGGGTATGATAGAGCTCAAAAAATGGACTTTTCGCCGCTTCGGGATGGGAGAGCAAAAATGCCCCTTGACCGTAATACGAAATAAGCAATGCTATCGAGGCAAACAGCCACCCTTTGAGTATTGGAAGACGCCCCAAATGTCCCATATCGGCGTATAATGCTTCACCGCCCGTTGCACAAAGCAACACATCGGCTAAAACGACAAAAGCGATATAGGGATGATTGATGATAAAATCGATCGCATAGAGTGGCGAGATAGCATATAAGACTTCCGGCGATTGGAGGAGATAATACCCTCCACCCAAAGCAAGGGCAAAAAACCAAACCACCATAATCGGACCGAATGCAGTGGCTACTTTTTCGACCCCTTTTTTCTGAACGGCAAAGAGGGCAAACGCAATCCCAGAGGCGATAATGAGCAAGGTCAGTTTCGGAGTATTCTCATACCCTGGGATCAATGCAATCCCCTCTACTGAGCTCAAAATACTAATGGCAGGGGTAATAACCCCATCCCCAATCATCAGAGAAATACCAATAAAACCTAATGCCCCGACTAAGGCGGTAATTTTGACTCCTTTGAGATACGGTAGTAACAGCTGAACCAGCACAACTGTTCCCCCTTCACCCCGTTTGGATAGACTCGTCGCCAACCACGCGTATTGCACAGTTACCAGTATCAACATTGTCCAAAACACCATTGATAATATTTGAAAGATTATCTCGGTTGTCGGTTGTACCAACAACAAAATAACGGCAAAGGTATAAATCGGACTGGTTCCGATATCCCCATACACCACACCCAGTGATTTGATAACCATCATCTCACTTTTAAGTCGTTCTTGTAACGTCATAATCGTCCTTTTAAATTCGGATTTCTATGACTTAGTATAGATGTTATCGTATCAGTTTGGTCTCAGGATAAGGCAAAGAAGTATAAAGAAAGTATAAAGAAGGGCTCCCAGAAGGGAAAAAGGTGAGTTATTTAGCCGATAAGTCCGCTTTTTAAAATCCCCTGCCACACAATCGCTGTCGTAATCCCTGCTGCAAATCCTGCGAGGATATCATCTCCCATCACGCCCCATCCTCCTTTGGCATCACGGTCTATTCGCCCGATAAGTGATGGCTTTTTGATGTCGTAAAGACGAAAGAAGATAAAGCTCAAAGCAATTTGAAGCGCAATACCATTATTCCAATCCCCTAAATCATTGAGATCAAACGCAATTCCTGGTGCAATAGCCAGCGCTATCCACATTCCGACGAGTTCATCGATGACGATACTTCCATTATCATGCGTTCCAGTTTCAATTTCATATTTGTCAATACTTTTAATGGCGATCAGTGTGATGAGTATGGAGAGGATAAAGAGCGTTTGTGAGCCAAAAAACATTAAAATTGCAACACCAAAAGGGAGTGAGACGAGAGTCCCTACGGTTCCCGGTGCCTTTGGAGCTAAACCACTGTAGCCTACGGTAAGAAAAAGCCATTGAAAATTCATTATTATCCTTTTAGGTAAGAGACGTGGTTTGGTAGAGTTTCATGAGCTCGGCATAAAAATCTTTTTCGCTCCGCTCTTCGAGCAGTCCGTTGATGGGCATAATGTCATAATAAAGTTTGGCCAGATTGCGAAACCGATTTGGGTAGAGGGAGGCCACGATGAGAGAGGAGATCTCTTTGCGTACCAATACGGCAGGGGGGAGAAGCCCTTGTTTCATCAGCTCTAAAATCGATTCAGCATGGTAGGATATATGGTGATGGTG
>JAUYSQ010000120.1 GCA_030696285.1 Sulfuricurvum sp.
ATTGAACGCGTAAAGGCTCAAATGTTAAACCTTCAAACGCACAGCGAACATTTTACCAATCCACTCTATTTAGAGAGTGGGCGGATTTTAGAACCGTATGATATTGTCTATGAGACGTATGGGACTTTAAATGAAGCAAAAGACAATGTGATTGTGGTTTGCCATGCCCTCACAGGTTCTCACCACGTTGCAGGGACGTATGAAGGCGATAACAAAGCGGGTTGGTGGGATGGTCTCATAGGTCAGGGAAAAGCGGTCGATACCGATCATTTTTTCGTGATCTGTACCAATGTGATCGGGAGCTGTTTTGGCTCTACTGGCCCGATGTCCCCGCGCTACCCCTATAATGAACCGTATCGGTACAAATTTCCCGTAGTAACGATTCTCGATATGGTCAAAGGACAGCGGATTTTATTTGACCGTTTGGGGATTCATCAGGTTCATGCTATCATCGGTGGTTCGATGGGGGGGATGCAGGCATTGGCATTTGGGGTTTTCTTCCCCAATTTTGCCAAAAAAATCATCGCCATGGCAACCACTTCGGCGACACAACCGTGGGCAATTGCCTTTAACAAAGTGGCTCAAGAGGCCATTTTGAAAGACCCTGAGTTTAAAAATGGCTATTACGATCCCCAAGTGATACGTGAAAACGGGCTTAGCGGTATGGCGATCGGTCGGATGGCGGGGCATATCAGCTTTTTATCCCATCAGTCAATGGAGCGAAAGTTTGGACGTGAATACAAACGCAATGACGGATTGTATGAATTATTCGGAAAATTTCAGGTTGAATCCTATCTGGAATACAACAGCTACAATTTTACAAAATGGTTTGATCCGTTGTCCTATCTCTATATCACTAAAGCGATCAATATCTATGACCTCTCGCGCGGATTTGATTCGATTGAAGAGACATTGAGTAAAATCAGTGCAGAACTCTATCTTGTAAGTTTTGAGAAAGATCTTCTCTTTTTACCTTCTGAGATGAAGACTATAACTGACACGATGCACGCCATTGGAAAAGATAATGTGGACTATTTTGAAGTTCAAAGTGATTATGGGCATGATGCTTTTTTAGTAGAAATCGATAAAATTGAACAGTATGTAAAGGATGCATTATGAGTGAAGAAGAGAGTTTTGAGACTAAAATAGCAAATGCCAAAGCCATTTTGGAAAAATTAATGGATCCTACCTTGGCGATGAATGAGAGTGTAAAAGCCTACGAGCAGGGGATGAATGAGCTGAAAATGGCAGAAAAAATGTTAGAACAGGCGCAGTTACAGATTCAAATACTTAAAAATCAGGATCAATAATGCGCTGCGCCATATTGCAACTTCCCTCTATCGGTATGGGAAGTAAAACACTCGAAAATTACACACGAGCCGCCCACCAAAAAGGGGTTCGGCTGATGGTGTTGGGGGAATATCTTCTGAACCCATTTTTTAAAGAGTTGATCCAAACCCCCATTTCGATGATACGGGAGCAAAGCATCCACCAAATCGAAACATTAAAAGCTCTTGCCCTTAAATACGAAATGGTTTTTGTGGCTCCTATCATTACCGTCAAAAAAAATGAATGCACCAAGATGATCGCAAAAATAACGGGACGAAGCGTGAGCTATTATCCTCAGCAGTTTTTGATTAATTATCCCCACTGGAATGAAGAGGAATTTTTTGCCAATCCTATCGAAGCGATAAAAGCTCCGATGATCTTTGCTTTACATGGATTTAAATTTGCCGTTATGGGAGGATTTGAACTCCATTTTGATCCTCTTTGGAGTGCTATAGCGTCTAAAAATGTGGATGTGGTGTTGGTTCCGAGCGCATCGACATTTGAATCCCATAACCGCTGGCGTGAATTGATTAAAACAAGGGCTTTTACCCATAACTGCTATATTCTCCGTGCCAATCGCGTAGGGGAATATTGTGATGAAAAACACGCATGGAAATTTTATGGAGATTCGATGGTGGTTTCTCCCGATGGTGACGTTGAAGCGGATTTGGGTAATACTGAAGAGCTGTTGATTGTTGATTTAGACCGTAAAGCCCTCAATGATTCAAAAAAAGGGTGGGGGTTTAAAGAGGCACTGAAAAAGCGACGCTGATATGTTGACGCGGCTGATATGGATTATCGTATGGTTGTGTGTCGCAAGCTATGGCTCTACTCTGAGACTGGAGAATGAAAAAACGTATCCTTTGGCTGGACATATCAGCTACTATGAAGACACCAACGCCACTTTGAGCTGGCAGGAAGCCAAAGAACAATCGTTTCAACTTTCCCAGAAAGAGACGGTCAATTTCGGATTTACCTCTTCGGTTTATTGGCTGAAGATTGACTTAGAGCAGAATACGCATGCCGACCTGCACCGATGGTGGCTTGCGGTAGCGTATCCGTTGCTGGAACACATCGATCTTTATTTACTCTCTCATGAGGGGAATCTTATTGGTCATAAGAGTCTTGGAACATCCGTCGCTGATAGAGAATATCCGCTTCGCAATTTCGTGACGGAGCTTTCGCTTGCTCAACATCCGAAGAGTACACTGTTAATCCGTATACAAACACAAAGCTCGATGCAAGTACCATTGCAAATTACCACAACC
>JAUYSQ010000142.1 GCA_030696285.1 Sulfuricurvum sp.
CTCGACATCATCCTGACCGCACGCGCCGGAATACAGCTGCATGGGCTCAATAGTGAGAATGTGTTGAGCGTTTTCCATCAAATAAATGCAACAGGAATTACCACATGGCAGACGTTTGGTGATAATGTCCGAAATATCGTGACGGATGTGTATGATGGGAGGGGTGAGGCATGTGAGATTGAAACATATCCGCTTATTTTGGAAATGGAACGGACTATTCTCAAAATTCCTCGACAAGTGGGGATGTTGCCACGGAGAATTTCGACGGGCATTTCAGGAAATCGTTCAAATGTTACCTCATTTTTTGCCAATGATCTCTATTTTGGGTTGGCAAAAAAAGGGGATATTTTTGGATTTAATGTTTATATGGGGGGTAAAAATACCGAAATTGCCCGCTGTGCCAATATCTTTTTGCCCTCCGATGAAGTCGTCCCCTTTTTTAGTGCCTTTATCGAGGCGTTTAACAAACACGGTTTACGCACGACGCGTTCACAGATACGTCTTTTTTATCTCCTTGAAGCCATCGGAATCGAAACGTTTAAAGAATATATTGCGCATGAATATCAAAAATCGTGGCAAACCGCAGGGATGTTGGTGTTGGAAAAAAGAGAATTTTCGAAGATAGAAACTCTTCAAGACGGAAGCTACGCCTTTTGTTATGAGAGTAATTTTGGACGGATAACGCCCGATGAGATTACTCGTATTGCGACTTTTGCCCACATAAACGAGGCAGAAGTACGACTCACACCACAGCAAAATATTGTGATTTTAGGGCTTCTCACAAAAACAACCCCTTTTGAAAATCTCCCAAAAAGTGCTACGCTGGTTGTGTGTGCAGGGAGCAGTTATTGCCCGTTTTCGTTTTGGGATTTAAAAAATGAGGCGCTTTTATTGCCTCTGGATAGAATTCAAAAACACCGTATCCAAGTGGGGGTTTCAGGCTGTGCCAAAGGGTGTGGCAGACATCAACACTGTGATATTGGGCTGATCGGATTACGCACGAGCAGTTTTGGAGACGTGGATAAAGCCGCACGCATCTATTTGGGGGCACAGCATACTGAGGGAATCAGTGTTGGGAGAGAGCTTTTTACGATGGTTCCTCTCGATCACATCGCTAACGTTGTCGGGATGATTATTGATGAGTTTGAAGCCAGTGGTCAGGAGACGTTTGAAGATTTTTCAACCCACGTACTCAACCATTATTCGGAGGAGTTTTGTGCGTTATGGTTTTTGGGAAAACTCGAAACCGATAAAAAAATACCACTTCACACGTTAGATACGCCAGCCTTCATCCATTTTACAACCGAAAAAGAGTTGCTGGAAGAGTGTTTTGGCGGAGAATCTTTTTTAGCCCTGATTGAGGATGATTTTAACGATGCCATACGCTCCTTGAGTAAAAAACTCTGGACGATTGGTAAAGCCGATGAGAATATTTCTCCGCAAATCAAGAAATTAATGACCAGCAAGAAGTATTGGGAGCTGTAATATTTCTCCTTATTCTTGATAACCATCAACTGCCGACTGACTATTTTTTGATATTATAGGCTTAAACAAAGGGATAAAATGAGTGAATTTTTAACACCAAAAACAGCAGCTGATTATTATCCGGCTGGACATCCTGTTCGGGTATATTTAGAGGAAAATACTTTAACACGAACGCTTATCGGAGAGATTGTTAAGATTGATTTTGACACACAGATGGATCAATGTGAGGAGTTTTTTTTAAAGCTTTCAGGAATTGAGAAAAAATATGTGCGAAAAGAGAACCAGCTTTTCCCCTATCTTGAAAAATATGGCTGGACTTCTCCAAGTCAAAATATGTGGGCATTTCATGATCAAATACGAGCTGAAATAAAAGCAGTTAAAGGGGCCTTAGAGCAAAAAAATATTCCCCTATTAAAACAAAATCTTTTGATACTTTTTAGAAGCTTAGATCACATCATGCACGTTGAAGAAGGGAGACTTTTTCCTAGAGCAATGGAACTCTTATCTGCAGAAGATTGGAAAGAGATGCGAGAAGGAGACAAAGAAATAGGATGGATGTTAGACAATGAGCCGCCAATATATCCGCCACAAGAAGAAAATGAGTATGAGCATCCTAGTCTTGCCAAGCCAAGTAAGAAACTTTCATTTGGGATAGAAGATAAGACCCATTATGACGAAGGCTATTTAACGCCTGAGCAGGTTAACTTTATCTTTAAATTTCTCCCTGTAGACATCACCTATGTTGATGAGAATGATAAGGTTGTTTTTTATAATAGAGGGGAGGACAGAGTCTTTCCTAGAAGTGCGGGTATTATAGGCAGAGAGGTAAAATTTTGTCACCCTCCTAAAAGTGTTGATACCGTTTTGCGAATACTCGAAGAGTTCAAAAAAGAGACAAGAGACGTTGCGGAGTTTTGGATTACATTTAAAGAGCAGTTTATACATATTCGCTATTTTGCCGTTCGAGATGAGGATAAAAAATACCGAGGTGTTATCGAAATGTCGCAAGATGTTACCGATATACGAAAACTAGAGGGGCAACAAAAGCTTTTAAGTTGGGAATAGTGTATTATCTACAACTGTGTTGTTAGGGAGGCTTCATGAATAAGTTTAAAATCGGTTTTTGGTTTCTTATTACCGTCTCCATCATTCTTCCTTTGCTTGCTATTATTATCGTCGAGCGTCCTCCAAGTGAACTGGAGTATGCAATGGAAGAACATGCCAAACTTAGCGGTCGTGAAATCGTTCCTCTTCCCAAGAAGAATGATTTTAATGCGACCAAAGCGCACATCGGAAAAAAACTTTGGTTTGGTGATGCGCGTTGCGAAACGTGTCATACCCTCACGAACGATCGTCCCGATGTCTGTTTTGAACTCCCCGCCACCAACTGCCAAACGTGTCATGTTGCTCCCACACGCGGAAGCGGTGGGGATGGGTTGGCGCAGCCTACTAATAATCTCTATGGACGTAACACCCTCTCGGTATGGAACTCTCGCTTTAATATAGGGTATGGCTGGGAGGGGAGAGAATTTGAGCTGAGTAGTTTTATCGGAGTGCATTTGCGTGATTTAAATATTTCAACTGCCCTAAAACCGCAGGAAGCTTCGGAGGTGTTGAGTGAATACGTCAAAACCCTCGTAGCAACCGATAGCCGTTTTGATCACTATTTGCGCGGTGAAACGAATGCGCTCAGTGCGTATGAAAAAAAAGGATATAAAGTTTTTAAAGAGCG
>JAUYSQ010000150.1 GCA_030696285.1 Sulfuricurvum sp.
TTTCTTGAACTTCTTTTTCCGATTTTTTATCAAAAGAATAAAAATAATATTGTTGTGATTGCGACACGATTCGCTGAGAAAGCATCCTTTGTTGCCCTGACATATTGATGACAACTGCACACGAATCACTGAAGCTAAGTGCAAAATGAAGGATATAAAAAGCGGCACTCGAAAGAAGGGCAATTAGTAAAATGGCAAGAACGTAGCGTTTTGTGAAATTCTGTTTTAGTTCATCTGCATGCATTCTTGCCCCCTACTCATTTTATTCTTCTATAGTACAATAACTGTATGAGATTTAAAAGGCTTCAACAATTATGTCAAAAAAGGAGGAGAAAAAAAGGAGAAAAATTCTACCTCAAGAGAGGCAGAAATTTAAAATTATAACTCTTCTGCGTGAGCTGCAAGATACTCAGCAACACCGGCAGTGCTAGCTTTCATACCCGCGTCACCTTTTACCCAACCAGCAGGACAAACTTCACCGTGCTCATCGGTAAATTGCATTGTATCAACCATACGGATCATCTCATCAATGTTACGTCCAAGTGGAAGGTCATTGATAACGGCGTGACGGATGATACCTTTTGCATCGATCAAGAATGAACCGCGAAGAGCTACTGATTCACCGAAAAGAACATCATAATCTTTTGAAATTTGTTTGCTCAAGTCTGCAACAAGAGGGAATTTAACGCGACCGATTCCACCTTTTTCTACCGGAGTTTCTCTCCATGCAAAGTGTGAAAATTGGCTGTCAACAGAAACACCGATAACGTTTACGCCACGGCTCTCGAAATCGTCAATTCTGTGTGAGAATGCAATAATTTCTGATGGACATACAAACGTAAAATCAAGAGGATAAAAGAACAAAACAGTCCCTTTTTTCCCAAAATTTTCGGATAATTTGAATCCATCAACGATGGTGCCATCTGCTAAAACGGTTGTTGCTGTAAAATCTGGAGCGGGTTTAGTTACGAGCATGGGTTTTCCTTGTGTGGTTTTTAATGTAGGGAAATTGTAACACACGAAGATTAATGTAAATAAGAGTCGGGAAGTTAACCCGAAACTCTAAAGGATAATTTTTATTATTTA
>JAUYSQ010000180.1 GCA_030696285.1 Sulfuricurvum sp.
GTATCGACAATAATCCCCTCCAGTGAGGCTTTGAGAAATTGCTGTAATTCACCGCTGCTTACCCCTGTGTTGGCGGTAGCAAAACGGTCAGGGGTTACGGTGAGATAGTTAATCCCCTTATTGAGGGTGACGATAACCTCACTGGAGCCTTCTATCCCTTCTAACGTCATTCCCACTTTTTCACTGAGAGCATTGAGTGTATTGATATCGGGTCCGAAAATCTTGATCGCGACATCACCACGAGAGCCCGTGAGCATCTCGGAGATACGCATATCAATAGGTTGGGTAAAACTAAACCCGACCCCTGCAAAAGGTTTGAGGGTTTCGGTGATATTGTGAATAATTTTCTCTTTGGAATCCGTTTTCCACTCTTCTTTGGGCTTGAGAATCAAAAACGTATCGGTTTGGTTGAGCGTCATGGGATCCAATCCCATTTCATCCGTACCTGTACGGGCGACGATGGTTTTGATCTCAGGGATATTTTTTATCAGCTCTTTTTGGATGGCGAGGTTGAGCTCTTTGGACGCTTCGAGCGAGATAGAGGGGATGGGTTCCACCGCAAGAATAATATCCCCCTCATCAAGGGTTGGCATAAAAGTTTTACCTACTAGTGTGTAGAGTGAAAAACTCAGTATCAGGAAAATAATGGCTCCGATAAAAAGTGTTTTGGTACGATTGAGTGCAAATGAAAGGAGCGGTTTATACAGACGCGCAAAAAACAAATCCAATTTTGTCTCATGATGAGGAGTTGATTTGAGCAGTAGCGATGCGACGACCGGAATTACCGTCAACGAGAGGACAAGAGAGCCTAACAGCGCAAAGACAATCGTCATGGCCACAGGGGCAAAAAGTTTCCCCTCCAATCCTTCGAGTGAAAGAAGCGGCAAGAAGACGACCGAAATAATGAGAAGCCCGCTGAATACCGATAGGCTCACCTCTTTGGTAGCACGATAAACAAGATGAAGTTTGGGAAGTTTTTGATCTTTTTCACCCAGTGCTGCAAAGGTATTCTCCACCACAACAACGGCGGAATCGACGAGAATCCCCACGGCAATTGCTAAACCTCCCAAGCTCATGAGATTTGCGGTAATCCCAGTGGCTTGCATGAGGATAAAGGCAATGGAGATGGCCAATGGCAATATAACTGCTACGCTGATCGCCGCACGGACATCTCCTAAAAAGAGGAGCAAGAGGATGACAACGAGCACAACGGCTTCTGTAAGTGCTTTTGAAACAGTGTCGACCGCTTTTTGGGTGAGTTCACTGCGATCATAAAAAGGGACAATGGTGACCCCTTTTGGAAGTGTTGGCGCAAGGATGGCAAGACGCTCTTTGATCTCAATAATGCTCTCTTTGGCGTTTGCTCCGCGCAGGGCCATTACAAGCCCCTCGGTTGCTTCGCCGATGCCGTCTTTTGTTACAAACCCCATGCGAGTACGAGACTCTTCAGTAATGGCACAAAAATCACTGATTCGTATGGGACCATTATGCGAATGGATGGTAATGTTACCGATTTCATCTTTATTTTTGACGCCACTTTGAACTTTGACCAAATACCCCTCATCGCCTCGATCAAGTCTCCCCGCACCGTCATTTTTGAGGTTTTCGCCTAAGGTCTGTTCGAGAGTGGAGATGGTAATTCCCAGTCGTCCCATGGCACTTACATCGGGAACGATGGTGATGGTACGTGCTTCTCCGCCTAGAGCATTGATGTCCGCAATCCCCTTTGCTCCTCGCAAGGCAGGGCGGATCGTGAAATCAAGTAATTCACGTTTGGCTTGCTGAGAGATATTTCCCTCGATGGTGAACATAAAAATTTCTCCTAAAGGAGTCGTGATGGGCGCCATACCTCCATTGACCCCTTTTGGAAGCTGGCCCATTGCATTGGTGAGTTTTTCAGAAACTTGAGCGCGGGCACGGTAGACATCGGTTCCATCTTTGAAATCGATGGTAATATCGGCAATACCGTATTTAGAGGTGCTTTTGAGCATGGTTTGGTTTTCCAGACCCATCAGCTCTGCTTCAAGCGCCCGTACTACCCGTAATTCTACCTCTTCTGGGGTCATTCCCGGAGCTTTGAGGATGATTTTCACCTGCGTCGAAGAGATGTCGGGGAACGCATCGATGGGGATTTTAAGAAACGAATAGACCCCTGCGATGAGGATTGCCATCGCCATGAGTAAAATAACAATCCGTTGTTTGAGTGAAAACTCGATAATGGACTGTAACATTATTCAAAACCCAATCCGCTCATCGCGCCTTTTAGAATCACTAACCCGCTGACGGCGACTTTGGTATTGGCATCAATTCCCTTTTGTCGTACCAAAACTCCCTCTTTGGTCGTCGCCGAAATAAGAAGCTCTTGGGCTCTGAAGCCCGCAGAATTTCGAATAAAACAGATGGTCTTTCCGCCAAACTGAGCCAAGGCAGGGGCAGGAATTAAAATAGAAGTGGTGGGTTTGGAAGCAGAGACGAACAGTCCGACCGTTGTCCCTGCTCGCAGCTGTGGATCACGAACGCGGGCGACGGCGATGGCGGAGTTAGTCGAACCGCTGATGGAGGGAGAGACGGAGAATATCGTGCCGATGGGGTGACTATTATCCTTGGAGAGAACGGTATCTCCTTTTGAAATCGATGAGATGAGGCTAGGAGAGATATTAATCATCGCCACCATGGCATTTGAGTCTGAAATTCTAAAATAGGGCTGATAAGGGGTGATTTTTTCAGCAACTGCCATTGGAGCATCGGTTACAATCCCGCTTTTTTGAGCGATCACGTTCATGGTGCCGTTCGTGCTGGCACGAACACCTGCAATACTAAATTGACTTTCCAGTACAGAGATTCGAGAACGAAGAGCTGAAGCTTCAAGCGCACTGCTTTGGTAATCGCGATACGAAATGACCCCTTCCTTGTAAAGGGTTGCATCTTTTGCGGCGTTGTTCTGCATCGCCCCATAGCGATTGCGCAGTTCTTTGAGCTCAAAACTGTTTGCCATGAGAGAAGGTGACGCAATAGTGCACAACGTTTGCCCTTTTTGGACATGATCACCCTGCCGGACATTGAGAGAAATGACGGAGGCCTCTTGATCTAAAAAGTAGCTTTTGGACTTATCTTCATCGTAATCGATTTTGGCGATAAGAGGTCCGATGAGTGCTGTGCTGCTGACACTGACATTCCCTGTTGTTATTCCTAATTTTTTTATTTGCGCATCACTGATTGTGATTTGTGCCATCGCTGCTGTTGTTAGTGCCAATAATACTAATAGTGATCTCATTACCAAATTCTCCCTAATTTTTCTTCCATTGCGCTCATCTCTTGAATGTATTCGCGTTTGAGTTCTACGGCACGAAGGCGTGCATCATAATAACTGCTTTTGGTTGCCAAATATTCAAACTGACTGACCACTCCCCCGTCGTATCCTTTTTGCGCCATCTCCATCAGAGCTTTTTGGTGTTTTTGTGCCAAGATGGCCTCGTTAAACCGTTTTTCTCTCGTCTCTAAATGCTCCAGAAGGGTGTGGATATTCATCCGTAATTTTTGAGC
>JAUYSQ010000183.1 GCA_030696285.1 Sulfuricurvum sp.
TGCTTATACCCCGCCGCAAACGCCACAATTTGATGAAACGATTTTTCATCCCGTGGTGCACACAACGTCATATTAGGGATTAGGCGTAAAAAGCTAATATCAAATACCCCTTGATGGGTTTCACCGTCTTCTCCAACAATACCGGCGCGATCCAATGCAAAAACAACGGGGAGATCCATCAAGCAGACATCATGGATTACTTGATCGAATCCGCGCTGCAAGAAAGTGGAGTAAATCGTACAAAAAGGCTTAAATCCCTCTTTTGCCAAGGCGGCCATAGAGGTCACGGCATGCTGTTCCGCAATCGCTACATCCCAAAAACGGTTTGGATATTTTTCCATTAATGCGCTTAATCCTGTTCCGCTTGGCATTGCGGCTGTCGTTCCGACGATTTTATCATTATGATCAGCTTGATGCATTAACGCTTCAG
This sequence comes from Sulfuricurvum sp., assembly GCA_030696285.1. Taxonomy (GTDB): domain Bacteria; phylum Campylobacterota; class Campylobacteria; order Campylobacterales; family Sulfurimonadaceae; genus Sulfuricurvum. Next base: position 431 of record JAUYSQ010000183.1, read on the forward strand.
CATAAATCTGTGTTGCACTTTTCGCAGAACTTTTTGCATTGGCCGTACCGCTTTTGAGATCAAACGGTGAAACACCGTGCCATTTTTCATGTTTTCCCTCAGCAATCTCATACCCTTTGCCCTTAATCGTTTGAACATGAACCAATACCGGTTTTCCCATCGCTTTTGCCATGCTCAAGATATCAATGAGTGATTTCAGATCATGCCCGTCTACCGGACCGATATACTCTATCCCCATCTCTTCGAAGAGTATCCCAGGGGTAATGAGTTTAAATGATTCTTCAAACCGTTTGGCAAGATAATGGGCTCCCTCACCGAAATTATCGACAAACTGTTCCGTTTTCTTTTTAAACCGTTGATAAAAAGGGCTTGCCATCGCGGAGCTTAGCATTCGGCTGATTGCCCCGATCGGCTTGGCTATACTCATCTCATTATCATTGAGGATAATCACCATAGGGTATTTGCGATCCCCGAGCTCATTCATCGCTTCGTATGCCATACCCGCAGACATTGCACCATCTCCGATCAATACAACGGGGATACGGCTCTCCTGCTCATTGTTAAGAGCAATCGCTTTTGCCGCACCGACCCCTAAAGAAATCGATGTCGAACTGTGTCCTGATACGAAATAATCACTGGAAGATTCAGAAGGTTTTGTGTAACCGCTGATCCCACCGAACTGACGCAGAGATTCAAAGGTTTCCCATCGATCGGTAAGCAGTTTATGGGCATACGCTTGATGCGATACATCAAAAATAAATGGATCATTTGCCACATCAAACACTTTGTGCATTGCCACAATAATCTCAGTCGCCCCAAGAGTGGAGCTAAGATGTCCTCCGTTACGGCTGACAACGTCCAAAATACGATCACGAATTTTTTGTGAAAGGACTTCGAGTTCAGCGAGTGAATAATTTTTGATGTCCATATTAAACCTAAATTATGATTCTAGCAGTAACGATCGCTTTAATCGTTCAAACCGTTTTTTAATCTGTGAGTCGATATTTCCTAAATCACTGATAGCAACAACACCGCCTAAGCTAATCGCACGATCCGAAAGTACCTCTACGTGCTTAAGCGAACCTACTTTTTCGGAGATAACTCCGTGATCGGCAGGGTTCACGCGTAAGGTTATTTTCGAAGCTTCATTCAGCTCTTCAAGCAATGCTTCAGAGAGTTTAGCAGCGATTTTAGCACTGCTCTCCTGTATCTCAATAGAGACAACTTCTTTAGCAATATCAAGCGCAGTATGAGTTAATTCTTTTTGTATCGATATCAATGTGGTTGCAAACTCCGCAGCACTGTTTTCTAATGTTTTAACCGAGGCTGAGAGCTGATCTTGTGCCAAAGCTGTGCGTATCGAGCCTTGAGATTGTTCCTGCACGATACCGGCGCTGAATCCCTCATCAAAACTGGCTTTTTTTACACTCTCCAACGCAACTGCATGCTCTTCTTGAAGTGCCTCAAGCTTCATTTGCATTTTAATAAAATTGGAACTCATATCATCGGCTTTTTTTAAAAGCGATTCAATCAATTCATCTTTCGACGAGCCACTCGCGCGATGAGGCTCGCATAAATCCTTGTATGCAGGTTGTTGCAGTTCTAGCTCTTCGTGTGCTTCATGAACGCTTGCACCGTTCATTCCAGAGAGAATTTTAAACTGATACTTCCCGATTGAGTGAGAGGAGAGGTTTTCTTTAGTAATCACAACATCTTCCATCATCATACCTCTAGTCGATCATCTCTTCAGATGCCCCCAGTTCCAATACACCCTGCTCTGCCAATGACTGTACCGCATCGACAATTTTACGCTGAGCGGTCTCAACCTCTTTCATTTTCACCGCACCCAAGAACTGCAACTCTTCCACAAAGGTATCTTTTGCACGCTGAGACATACAAGAATAGAACTTCTCTTTAAGCTCTTCCGGAGAACTTTTAAGAGCCAGCATAAGATCGTTTTTATCGACCGTTTTGAGGATTTCACGAACACTATTAACATCCAGGTTTGCAATATCTTCAAACGTGAACATCATCTCTTTAATGGATGCTGCGAGCTCTTGATCAAGCTGTTCAATCTGCGACAATGTCTCTTTGGATACTTTTGCACCCAAACGGTTAAAGACATCTGCTACGGCGCGCGGTCCGCCCACTTCAACTTTATAGGTTGCCAATGATTCAAGCTTGGACTCAAGAACGGCACTCACCCGCTTAATAATCGCCGGTGAAATATCCCCCAATTTCGCCATACGAATCACTACTTCACCCCGTAAATCCGGTGGAAAAATATAGAGCGTTTCCGCCGCTGCGGAAGGGTCCATATGGGCTAAAATAAGGGCAATGGTTTGAGGATGTTCCGTCGAAATAAAATCGGCAAGCTGTTGCGGTTTAATTTTGGCAAGATAAGCGAAGTTTTGAGTCCCTTGCATTGTTTTAGAGAGGCGCTCCAAAACTTTTTTAGCCTCTTCTGCCCCTAGAGCTTTGTACAAAATCTCACGTGCATACTCCAAACCGCCTGTATTAAGGTATTGATTGGATTGAACGATGGCATAAAATTCTTCCAATACTGCCGCACCGATACTTTTTTCGATGGAACTGTTATTCGCAATATATTTGGAAATTTCAGTGATCGATTCCACGCTCATTCGTGCAAAAATTTGCGACGTGGCATCTTCACCCAGCTGAATTAGCAATATCGCTACTTTCTCTGCCATCCCCATCTCATCAAAATGGGCTTGTTGTGGTTGCGTCAATATCATAGTGCTACCTCTTTTTCTTTATTGCCCGCGTAATGGTGCTGATTCTTCATTAATCAGGGCTTGAATGAGGGATGCGATCTCATCAGGACGATCTTCTGCAACTTCACGAATTTTTTCCAACAATACATCGTACTTCAATTCATCCTCATTAAAGCCTTCACCCAGACCCAACTGATTTTCTACTTTTTTACGCATCTGCTGTACTTTTTCGACGAGATCTTCATCTTCATCCGCACCCAGTTCCAGTATCGGCTTTTCAAATTCCTCTTCTTCTCGGCTGAATTCCAACATTCGATCCGCAAAAGGGAGAATCACTTTTTTGTAAGCAATAAAAAGGATAATGGCTACAAGAATATACTTGAATACCGGCATAAAAGGTTCAACATAGGTACTAAAAAATTCAGTGGTTTTGGAGGCGGCATCTTTTGATCCCAAAGAACCCTTGGTTCCTTGAAACTCAAAATTGCGAACCGTCACCAAATCGCCTCGCGTATCATCAATCCCAATGGATTGTTTTACCAACGACGTGATAGCATCAAGCTGTGTCTGATCGAGCGCCACATACTCAACCTCTTCGCTTGGCTCCCCACTCGAACCTTTCTTAGGTTCATATTTTCCATCAACAACGACGGCTGCCGTTATCCGTTTAATCCGTGCAAACTCCATTTTAGTCGTGGAGACGGTTTTGGAGATTTCAAAGTTGGTTGTCCCTTGCGTTTTCTCATATTTTTCACCGCTTGCGGTACCATTGAGTTCAGGAACAGGACCGATATTGCTCACCGCCCCTGGAACACCACCGACAGCAGCGGCAGGAGCTGTTCCTTCACGCTTCTCTTCGCTTGTTTGTTCGCTTCGTACCACATTTTCGGGGTCAAATTTCTCTGAAGTGGAACTTTGCTCTGAAAAATCATACTCAATGGTCACTTTGGCAACGACACGCTCTTTTCCGCCAATAAAGGGGGAAAGGACATTGATGATTTTTTCTTCTTGTTTCTTCTCTTCTTTGGTTTTAAATTGCTGTTGCATTTGCGAGAGCTCACCCATCATCGCATCCGCGTCACTGTCTCCTAAACTCTCTCCCTCAGAATCGATCAACGTCACATTCTCCAGCGTAAGCTTCGGAACTGCGGCAGCTACCAACTTTTTAATACCACGAATCTGCTTTGGGGTAAGTTTACGATCTTCATAGAGCTGCACCATAACCGATGCAGAAGGTGGAACTGCTTCGGCAACAAACAGCGTCTCTTTAGGGAGTGCGAGGCTGACACTTGATTTTTCTACAGGGGAAAGCGAATCAATGGATCGTGCCAATTCCCCTTCAAGGGCACGTCTAAATTTTACCTCTTGATCAAAATTGGTCGCACCGAACTCTTGCTTATCAAACAGCTCAAATCCAACATGCCCCTCTTTTGGAATTCCCATAGAGGCAATGGTGATCCGCTCTTTATAGACCACCTCTTTAGGGACTTCGATCACATTATCACGCGGAATACGGTAGGGAATTTTATCTTTTTCAAGTTGCGCCACAACTTGTGCAGCATCTTGCGGTGAGAGCTGATCAAAGAGTACCTGATACCCTTCATTATTTCTGCTACTTCCCTCAGAAGTATAAACAACAAGAAAAATCAAAAAAGCAACAATCCCCGCAACGGCTGCGCCAATAATCGTTTTTTGGATTTGGGTTAGCTTTCCAGAAAGGACAACAAGCTGTAAAAAAAGTGCTTTAAAATCCATTCTTCTGAATGCCTACTTTACAATAAAGGTTCAATGAGTTTAAAAAATCGGTCATTTTGCACCGATGTACCGATCGTCACACGAATGGCGTTTAATCCATAGCTGCTTAAATCTCTTATAATCATACCCTTTTTTAATAATTCTTGGGCTATTTGTGATGAATTTTTCGTTTCAGGAAGCGATAATGTGACGAAATTGGTATAACTCTCAATACAATCAATCTCATACGAGCGTGCAAACGCTTCATATCGCTTCATCTCTTTAAAATTATCCATAATACACGCTTCCACAAATGCCTCATCTTCCAACGCCACCGATGCCGCTTCGAGAGAGAGTGTCGTGATGTTAAAAGGGGGGCGAACTTTGTACAATGTCTCAATGATAGAAGCTTGCGCGATCCCATATCCGACACGCATGCCTCCCAACCCGTATGCTTTTGAAAAAGTTCCTAAAAAGAGGACATTCTCAAACTGTCCGATCAATTCGCGTGGCTCGATGGCATACGAAGAATCTTTAAAGCGTGCGTATTCCATATAGGCACCATCGACGATAACGAGAGTCTCTTTATCGATCTTGGCGATAAAATCAATCATAGCTTCCGCATGAATCGCATCACCCGTTGGGTTATTAGGAGTGCACAAGAAAATAATAGAAGGTTTATGTTCAAGGTAGAGGGCATAAAACTCTTCCATGTCATGTTCACGTGACGCTGTTCGAACGATTACAGCCCCCACTTGTTTGGCATAAATCTCATACATTGCAAACGTTACGCTGTTCATAAGTACAGGTGATCCCGTGTGTGCTTTTGCATGAATGGCAAACTCAATCACCTGATCGCTTCCTGCTCCGATGATAAGCTCAGAGGTGGAAACATTGTATTTTTGTGATAAAGTATTTTTAAGCTTTACCATCGAATCATCCGGATAAAGCGACATAGTGTCGATGATTGCAGCGACTGCCTCTTTGACTTTTGGTGAACATCCGAATGGATTTTCATTGCTTGCCAGCTTGACGATATCCTCTTTATTGATTCCATATTCACGCACCACTAACTCTATCGGCTTGCCCGCTTCATACGTTTTGATACTATCCAATGCGCTGTTAAATCTCATAATTCTCCCTTTACATAACTTCCCAGCCACGTCACTTCATCACAATGTTTGGCAATCATCTCTTGCACGTGCACCTCATCTATATGACCGAAAAAATCGATAAAAAACCAATACCCAAAACCGTCAGCATCACGGGAGGGACGACTCTCGATTTTACTAAGATTGATATCCGCTTGATTAAAATCTTCTAGAAAATGAAAAAGGGCCCCCGAGCGCTGCGCATCTTTTAATCGAACTAAAATCGACGTTTTATCCTCACCGCTGGGTGCATTTTTAAAATCACTCAGAATAAAAAAGCGTGTGGCATTGTTGTGGGTGTCTTCGATATTCTCAAATAGT
>JAUYSQ010000204.1 GCA_030696285.1 Sulfuricurvum sp.
AAAACATTCTGAAATCCTGAAATATGTGAGGGGAGAGGAATCCACAAAGAGCACTCTTGATTCGTATGGTGTGTGAGATCAAACGTCCAGGCCAGATCATAAAGGGCAAGATTATCCGTTGGCTTTTGAACGGAAGCAAAAGAAGGAGTACAATAAATCGCACCTAATATCGCTGTTTTTTTGATAAATTCTCGTCGTTGCATCTATGTTTATCCTACAATAATATCGGTATCGCTTTGACGAACCACGTGTGCCACAATAACTGCATGGATTCCCTCATTCAGGCAGCGTTCTACTATTTTTTGACCATTTTGAGGCGTTGCTGCAATCATAAGTCCCCCTGATGTTTGCGCATCAAAAAGGATCATCTCTAAATCGGCTCCGATGTCACGTTTGAAGTGTACGTGGGATTGTAAATACTCTTTATTGGCATAGCTTCCGGCAGGGATAATCCCCATGCTTGCCATCTCGAGTGCTTCGGGGAAAAAGGGGACAGAAGCAGCGTCCACCTCAATCGTTTTAACTCCCCCGCTCATCTCCCGCAAATGTCCCAAAAATCCAAAACCCGTTACATCGGTACAGGCGCTTGCGTCAAACTCACGTGCGATCAAGGAGGCTTTATAATTAAGAGTACGCATCGTTTCCGCCACACGCAGTATCGTTGCATCGTCCAATAAATCCGCTTTAATCGCCGTCGTTAAAATCCCCAATCCCAGAGGTTTCGTCAACACGATCACATCCCCCTCGCGTACCGTATTGTTCCGCAAAATTTTGTTCGGATGGACGAACCCCGTGCAGGACAATCCGTACAGCATTTCAGGGGTCTCGATCGTATGCCCGCCGACAATCACCGCACCGCACTCCTGCGCTTTAGAGGCACCGCCGCGTAAAATCTCGGTTAGAATCTCGGTAGAGTGGTTTTTGCCGTCAAAGCCCACGAGGTTCAAAGCCGTTTTAGCATCACCCCCCATTGCAAACACATCACTCAGCGAATTGGCTGCCGCAATTTGTCCATAGACAAAAGGGTCATCGACGACAGGGGTGATAAAATCAACCGTCTGAACCATCGCCAGTTCATCATTGATTCGATACACTCCCGCATCTTCGTTCCCCTCAAATCCCACCAGCAAATCTTGATGAAACGATTTTAGATGGCATGTCACATTCTCCAATGACCCGGGTGAGAGTTTTGCCGCACACCCTGATGCGCGAACAAATTTGGTGAGCTTAGCGCTGTTGTTCACGTTGAATCTCCTTCAACAGTTCAATCGTTTTGGCATGGTCATCGTTGCAGATGGTCATGCTGGGCTTGACAGTGACTTTGTAGACTTTGTCGTAATACTGTGTCAATAATATTTCAGAAACACGGGCAAGATCCCCGTTCTCAAAAGCGGTAATACTTGATTCTTTATCGTCACGGCTGATATAAGGGGAAATTTTTTCCATACGCTCACGAAAAAACGGCTCATCCATGTGATCGTACATACGCATAATCCGCTGGATTCTTTGCTCCAGCGGTGCGGTAATCTCGACTCGAAGTCCCTGCTCCATTTGTTTATGAAGGAGACTGGGTACAATAATTTTTCCAATCCGCTTACTCTCTGCCTCAACAAAAACACCCTTCTCCAAATTTAACGCTAACAAAGTGTGTGTCAGCCGATTTTGAAACTCTTTTTGAGCAGGTTGAACACCATTCACATCACCAAATACAGATCCATAATGGTTTGCTAGTTTTTCAAGGTCTACAACATTCTCCAAATCTTCTAAAAGATCACTTTTACCACATCCTGTATAGCCTGAAAGGGTAATGAAATTGACTGCCGGCAGATTGTCGAGATAGTGAGTGACAAACGACCTGTATTCTTTGTATCCTCCGATAACACGATCAATTCTATAACCAATATTCGAAAAAATAGTTCCAAGCGATGAGGAACGCATACCGCCACGGGCGCAATAAATAGCGATTTTCGATGCAGGTGTGTACGCTGGATAAATCTCATGGATATGACGGGCCGCATTCAAACACACATAAGCCGCACCCTGCACTCTTGCCTCAAAAGGGGATATTTGTTTATATGCCGTACCCACTTCATGGTGTTCGGCATCACTTAGAGCATAAAAATTTTGAGCATTTTGGACGTGCGATTCACCATATTCACGAGGGCTTCGGGCATCAATAATGAGATCATAACTCTGGAGATTGTTTAAAAAAGTTTCAATAGGAATAGTTTGTATCATAAAACGAATTTTATCATGAGTTATCACAAGGGGGGGTTAAACTGCCAATACTAAAATAATTCTCTATTCAATTATGATGGAAGATTTTAATGGTAAACTATTTAAATTTTTGAAGGAAACACCCCATGAAAATAGCCGTATCTTCCTGCTTGCTGGGTGAAAAAATCCGTTTTGACGGAGGGGATAAACACGATCATTTTATTACCGATGAGCTCGGAAAGTTTGCCGAGTTTATCCCCTTTTGCCCTGAAAATCTCGCATTCAAAACCCCTCGCCCCTCTGTTCGGCTGGTCAAAGTGGATGGTGACATTCAGGTTCATTCAAACAAAACCGGTGACGATCTGACCCTGCCTCTCCTCAAAACATCACAAGAAGAACTCACCAAACTCGAATCGCAACCGTTATGCGGAATTATTTTCAAATCCAAATCTCCCAGCTGCGGGATGAAGAGTGCGAAGCTCTACCTCGAAAACGGTTTTTGCGACGGGAAAGAGGATGGCGTATTTATGGGCATGTGTCGTGAACGTTATCCTCTGCTGCCGATGGAAGAGGAAGGGCGGCTAATGGATGCATGGCTGAGAGAAAATTTTGTCATGCAGGTGTTCGCTTACGATCGCTTTGAAACCCTCAAAGCTTCTACCCCGACCTTGGGAAAGTTAGTCCGTTTTCACACTGTCCATAAATTTATGCTCCAAGCCAAAGATGAGCAACTCTATCGAGAGCTGGGAAACATCGTCGCCAATCGGGATAATCACTCCTTTGAAACCGTGTTCGCGATGTATGAGCTGGGATTTAAAACAGCTATCGGCCGTAAAAGCTCCATCAAACGGACACGCAATGTGTTGGAACATTTGGCAGGATTTTTCAAAAAAGAGCTATCGACAGGCGAAAAAGAGATTCTCCATTCCCATATTCAAGATTATGCCGACAAAATCGTCCCCCTGATCGTCCCTCTTTCAACGATTCATCTGTATGCTAAAAAATACGAAATTATCTATTTGCTCGAACAAGTTTTTTTAGAACCCTACCCCAAAACACTGGCATTACGTTCTCATATCGACAGCGGAAAATAACCGTGCGACGGATTTTATGGTTTCGGCGTGATCTGCGTGTTGAGGACAATCCCCTCCTCTCCCTCGAGGGAAATATCCTCCCCATTTTCATTTTTGATCCGAACATTCTCGAAAAATTGAAGCCTGATGATCGTCGGGTCACTTTTATTTTTAGTGCAGTGATGAATCTCAAAAGCGAACTTCAAAAAAGCGGGCGAGATTTGGCGATTTTTCACGGTAAACCGACGGAGATTTTCCGGTGGATTCTGGCTCATGACAATTATGATGAAGTATGCGCTTCGGGCGATTATGATCTCTACGCGATGGAGCGTGATCGGGATGTCTCGCATCTGTTGCCGTTTCATTCTCTTAACGATACCTATATTTTTCATCCCGATGACGTGCTCAAAAACGATGGAACCCCTTACCTCGTTTTTACCCCGTTTTACAACCGTACAAAAATCATTTTTCGATCCGAGCACAGTGCTGCGTACTCGAATGTTCCTCAAAATTTGATCGATTTTGAGTACGATGACCTTCATCATATTGAGGGTGAAACATTAACGAGACTCTCCTTGTCGCTCCCATCAATAGGATTTGAAGCACAATTGCTTACAGCTTGCCAAACGATGAATCCGTACGACAAACTTGCCATTTTTGCCTCTAAACTCGAGCATTATCCACACAATCGTGATTTTATGGCGATGGAAGGGACATCAGGGCTCAGTACCGATTTACGGTTTGGAAAAATTTCTGTCCGAGCTGTTTTACGATGGCTCATAGAGCAAAAACAGCGCGGCATCGATACCGAACCCTTTTTCCGTCAGCTGATTTTTCGCGATTTTTACGCGATGCTTCTCTACCATTTTCCTCATCTGAGCACCCAAAATTTTCGTTATCACTTCAAAGGGGTGGAAAATAATGAGTATTTCAAAGCCTTTTGCACCGCTCGCACGGGAGTCCCCATTGTCGATGCGGGGGTGAGAGAGTTGTTGGAAACCGGAGAGATGCACAACCGCGTCCGTATGATTTGCGCATCATTTTTTACGAAAAATCTATTGCTGCCGTGGCAGTGGGGGGAGAAGTTTTTTGCACAACACCTAATGGACTACGACGAGGCCAGCAATATCCTCTCATGGCAATGGAGCGCGGGGACGGGCGTCGATCCGCAGCCGTATTTTCGAATTTTCAACCCCTATACCCAAACGGGAAAATTTGATAAAGAGGGAACCTATATCAAGCAATATCTTCCCGAGCTCTCTGATCTTCCCGCAAAATTTTTGGGTGATGAGTCACTGCTCTTCCAATACTCTTCAGAAGAGTATCCCAAACCGATTGTCGATCATAAAACAAGCGCTCAGAAGGCGTTAAAATATTTTAAAAATATTCGTTGAGGATTGGATCATTATGCTATAATTGATTCAAACACATACTTAGAGAAGGTTCGTTGATGAACATTAACACTATCCGAGGCAAGCTCACATTACTTGTAATGCTCAGCTTTGTTATATTTGCTACATTGGGGTATTTATCCTATTCCAATAATAAAGATGCCAAAAAAACTGCCCAGCGGATGGTTCTGCTCGGCGATATCCGAGCCCACACGAATGGGTCTACAATGGAATTGCGCGGCTATCAACTGTTATGTAAAAAAGAGTTTTTAGAGCGCTACAATGAACACAATGAAAAACTTGCCGAAGCAATCGAAAAACTCTCAGCCATAACTCGATCAGAAGAGAACAAAAAACGTCTTGCCAAAATTGCTGCTGATCATAAAACATGGGAAAAAATGAATGAACTGCGCGTTGATATTATCGGTAAATATCAAACACATATCCATTCTGAAGTATTTAATCAAAGTGCTGAAGGGGAAAAATTCATTAGCACTACAAATGAAGCTATAGCACTGTACGAGAGTATTGCTAAAGAGCAACATTCTTTGGTAAAGTCGATGCAAGAGAAAAATATTGCTACCCTCGATTCCAATGCGGCGACGATGGAAGTGATTATATTTATAAGTGCCGCCATCATGATGGGAATTTTTTACCTCATTATCGGCAACATTACCGGCTCGATTAAACGTCTGGAAGAGACGATTGAAGCAATTGCCCACGACCGTGACTTTACCCGTGATACTCGTATCGAGGGGAATGATGAGCTCTCTCACATGGGGCGCAAGCTCAATGAACTCGTAGCCATGTTGCGCAGTTCATTCCAAGCCATTCGCTCTGCATCAAGTGAGAATCTCTCCGTCTCAGCACAACTCTCCAACACAACCCTCATCATCCGTAAAGCTGCAGAAGAAGAGGCAAAAATCGTTTCCGAAACAACAACTGAATCCGATCGAATGAAAGAGGCTATGCAAGCCTCTTCACGTGAAGCACAAAATGTCCGTGAACAAGCGATGGGTGCGCGCAGTAATCTTCAAGAAGCACAAAAAGCGCTTCACGATACGATAGAACAACTCTCTCTCACGGTTCAAATGGAGAGTGAAATCAACCAACGGCTCAATTCTCTTTCCCAAGAGGCTTCTCAAGTCAAACAAGTCCTCACCGTAATCGCCGATATCGCCGATCAGACAAACCTTCTTGCCCTCAATGCCGCGATCGAAGCAGCGCGTGCAGGAGAACACGGACGCGGTTTTGCCGTTGTTGCCGATGAAGTACGCAAACTCGCGGAACGCACCCAAAAAAGTCTCGTAGAGACGAATGCAACCGTCAATGTCATCGTCCAATCCATCAACGACATTACCGATCAAATGAATCACAATACGAACCGTATCGAACAGCTCGTGAGCGCATCCGCTGAAGTAGACGATCACACAGAAACTGCCGTCAATGCCTTGGAGCATACGGTCAATGCAATCGAAAAGCTCTCAACAGATACTCAGGCCAATGCCGACACAACCAACATCATTATCAGTAAAATTGCCAAGATTCATGAACTCTCTTCTTCCAATGCACGAAGTGTAGAGGGGATCTCTTCAGCAGCTGAGCATCTACACCAAATGACGGAACGCCTAACGCAACAAGTATCCGCTTATCGTACCTAATACACACAACAAAGAGTTCTCTGCTTTAAACGCAGAGAGCTAAAATCTTTCTCGTTTTCAAATCTTATCGATACCATAACCGCATAATTGCCGCACCAATAAAACCGTATGCTATTTCTTCCATCCCGCCCATCCATGCACCCATTGCCACTAATGCCAACATGAATGCCATAACAATCGGGCGCAGCGCATTTTGAAGATTTTGCCCAATACTCTCAAGCTGTAATGGGGATAGTTCCACCACCAGTTCCCCACGGCTGGCACGACGAAGTGTCTCACGCAGGGCGTGTAAATCATCAGGGAGATGTTTAATCTCATCAATGATATTCTCTAAAATTGAATCTTTCATCCCCAGTGCTCGTGGAATATTACGTTGCAGTATCGGCAGAATGTCTTTGATACCATTAAAATTTTCGATATACGTCGTCCCTAATCCCTCGATAATCGCACTCACGCGTAAAATATAAATCGCCTCCTGAGGGAGTTTAAACGGGAGATTTCGTGTCTGCTCCAGAACCTGAAACGCGAGCTCTTGCATACTGCTGCTGTCAAGAGCATCGTTGGCAAATATTTCAAACATCCGCTCGGTAAATTCGGCAAGTTCGGCTACAGGTGCATCATACGCGACCGTTCCCAGACGCTTCGATGCGCTCACGTATGCTTCGTAATCTTGCTCATTGGCGGCACGCAAAAGCTCGATGATGGCAATACGCGTTGGATTAGAGACACGCTTCACCATCCCAAAATCGAGCAATACCAGTTGTCCTTGGGGAGTAACGAGAAGATTACCCGGATGAGGATCAGCGTGAAAATATCCCTGTACGAGCATCTGATCAGTATAAAAGCGAACCAGTTTATCAATAATAGGGATGATATCAATGCCGCTAGAGCTAATCGCCTCACGATCATCAAACCGCCACCCTTCCTCATAACTCATCACCAAGGCATCATCGCAACTGTATTGCCCATACGCACGAGGGAAAATAACTCCTGATGAGGCATATATGTGTGAAAACTTCTCCAAATTGGCACGCTCTTGGTTCATACTGCACTCTTGGACAATCATCACTGAAAATTCAGAAATAACCGACTCAACCGAATGACGGGTCGTATGGGAAAAAAGCGGTCGAAAAATACGGTTAAAAAAGGAGACGATTCGTATATCGGCACGAACACGCTTTTCTATCCCCTCGCGTCGAAGCTTCACCGCGACTTTCGTAGTTTCATCGATCCACGCCTCATGCACTTGACCAATCGAAGCAGAAGCAATAGGGGTAGAGTTAAAACGGATAAAGGGAAGCGTCACAAAAGCTCGATGCATCACCTTCTCATACTCATTTTTTGACATAGGGGGGAGATCATCGTGGAGGGTTTTAAGCGCACTCAAATAGTGTGCATCAAAAAAATCGTTACGCGTCGCAAGCACTTGGGCGAGTTTTATAAAACTTGCCCCCAATTGCGTAATAGTCCCCGCAAGTGCCGCAGGGGCAAAGGGACGCACTCCCAAAAATCGTTCCTTTTTTTTGATGAGAAGATAAAACGACAGCAATAGCCGAAAAACACTCCACAACCGATACGGCGAATAAAGAAAATTCACGATTTTAGCGCTTCGATATCCTTTTTGGTCGCAAGACCCAGTTCTTCAATCACCTCTTTGATCGCGGTTTTTAGCTCCTCTTTAAGCCTGGCTTCTTCATTTTCGCCTTTGGTTTTGAGGCTCTCCAAAAAACTTTTGGTATCTGTCGTGTTGATTTTTCCTTT
>JAUYSQ010000206.1 GCA_030696285.1 Sulfuricurvum sp.
AGGTCGTTTGAACCGATACTGTACCCGTCAAAGATTTCCAAAAACTGATCGGCTAAAATCACATTGGCAGGAATTTCGCACATCGCATACACTTCCAGTCCATTCTCCCCCTGAACCAACCCCGCTTCTTTCATCACCGCTATCGCTTTGCGCCCTTCATCCGGTGTACGGACAAAAGGGAGCATCACTTTGACATTGCTAAGCCCCATCTCATCGCGTACCCGCTTCAACGCTTCACACTCCCACATAAATGCCTCTTTGTACTGAGGAGAGTAATAGCGGCTCGCACCGCGAAATCCGATCATCGGATTCTCTTCAACTTCCTCATGCACTTTTCCGCCGCTCATATTGCGATATTCGTTCGATTTAAAATCACTCGTACGGACGATTACCGGTCTGGGATAAAATGCCGCAGCAATCATCCCTACCCCTTCAGCAACCTTATCAATAAAAAAGGCTTTTGGATCATCGTATCCCAGCATCGCTGCTCTCACAGCAGCACTCTCTTCAATCATTTTACCCTGTGAGAGTTCCACCAAAGCCATCGGATGAGCATTAACGTAATGGGTAATGATAAACTCCATCCGCGCCAATCCTACCCCATCATTTGGGAGCTTAGCCACTTTAAACGCGATATCAGGATTACCGACGTTCATATACAGCTTCGTGGTTGTTGGGGAGACATTGCCCAGATCGATCCGATTGATTTCAAAGTCAAGCAATCCCGCATAAATACGACCGCTCTCCCCATCAGCGCAACTCACCGTCACCTCCTCGCCATCGTGCAGCAGTTGGGTTGCATTCACCGTCCCCACAATCGTCGGAACACCAATTTCACGTGCGACAATCGCCGCATGACATGTTCGCCCTCCCCGATTGGTAATGACGGCGGAGGCTTTTTTCATTATAGGTTCCCAATCCGGATCAGTGATATCGGCAACAAGGACATCCCCTGCAACAAACTTTTCACCCTCATGCGGAGAATGGATGATTTTGACACGACCGGAACCGATTTTCTCACCGATCGCTTTGCCGCTGAGGAGTATTTTCGGTTCCACTGCTCCACAAAGGCGGTATTGCTCAAAGCTGTTATCCCCCATCTTACGGCTCTGTACCGTTTCAGGACGGGCTTGGACAATGTAGAGTTCTCCGTCTTGTCCGTCTTTTGCCCATTCGATATCCATCGGACGGTATTCGCCTGCAATGTGGGTGTAATGTTCTTCGATGATGAGCCCATAGCGTGCCAATGTCGCTACCTCTTCATCGGTAATCGAAAAATGTTTTTGAAGGGCTTTTGGGGTAGAGATATTCATCGTATGGTGACGTTCATCGTAGCGCATGGTGAGCGCTTTGGAACCGATTTGGCGTTTGAGTATCGACACTTTCCCCTCTTTGAGAGTCGGTTTAAATACATAAAACTCATCAGGATTCACCCGTCCGCCGACGATATTCTCTCCCAATCCCCATATCGAGTTGATAAGGATCAGATTTTCCGAGCCGTTTTCCGTATCGATCGTAAACATCACCCCACTGCTGGCGAGGTCACTGCGTACCATTTTTTGTACCCCCACCGAAAGGGCAACGGCGAAATGATCATAATTACGACTATGGCGATAGCTGATGGCACGATCGGTAAAGAGCGAGGCAAAACATCGTTTGACGTGCTCGATTAACATGACTTCACCTCGGACATTGAGATAACTCTCCTGCTGTCCTGCGAAACTCGCATCGGGCAAATCTTCCGCCGTCGCGGAAGAGCGTACCGCCACATCCACCGATACCATCCCATATTCCGACTCCATAATACGGTAACTCTGGGCAATTTCAGTTTTTAGAGCCTCTGGCATTTCTCCGGTAAGCATAAGTGAGCGTATTGCATCCCCGCAAGCATTGAGCGCTTCGATATTGGTCAAATCAACATCCGCAAAGAAATGACGGATTTTTGGCTCGAAATCATTATGTGCGATAAATGCGCGATAGGCATCCGCCGTTACGGCAAACCCTTCAGGAACTTTTACCCCCAGGACTTTGAGAGAGCCTATCATCTCACCCAATGAAGCATTTTTTCCCCCGACCAAAGCGAGATCATCCAATCCAAGCGAATCCAATCTACGAATATAACGCATACGTGCTCCCTTTTATTCCAAACTGTATTAAAATAAGAATAGCACGAATTTACTAATAACGATACAAATTATGTTATATTTGCATAAAAACTTATGGGTGAGTCATGGCTATTATCTCAATCGCATCAACCAAAGGGGGAGTAGGCAAAACCTCACTCGCCTATTCTCTTGCCAAAGACTTAGACTATCGCTATGCGACCAACGATATGTCCGTCGTCCTCAACAAATACAAGAAAGCCCGTTACTACCCTGGCAAGATCCCCCTTTACCAAGATACAGTCTATGATTTCGGAGGATTTGATGCCCACCATGCCGATGAGATTTTACGCGCATCCGATATTATTCTCCTCCCCACGACAAATGATTTAAACTCGATTATGAAAAGTTTGATTTTTATTAAAAACTATAAAGAGAAAACCATCCTTGTTTTTGCCAACATGATCGACAATCCCAACGATGCGTCAATGATAAAAGCAAAAATTCACGAACATTTTCCCAACCTCGCTTTCACTTATCTGCGCCGTACCAAACTGCTCAAAAATGCACTAGAGACGGGCATGAGCGCCAGTGAGCTTTTTGAATCCACCAAACACAACCAGCACCTCTACCGTCACTCCTATCTCGAATATCAAAAAATACTCAAACTCTTCAAAACAGACGGAATGTATTTTCAAGCTCCCTCCGTATGAGTACCATTCTCCTCACCACGCTCAACGCACGGTATGCCCATAGCGCACTCGGATTGCGTTATCTCTATGCCAACTTGCATGAACTCCAAAATGAAGCCAAAATAGTCGAATTTACCATCAATGAGCAAATCCAAACCATCGCTGAAGATATTTTAAAACATACCCCTAAAATCATCGGAATGAGTGTTTACATCTGGAACGCCTCAGAGATAGCAGAACTCATAGAGATACTTAAAAAAGTTTCTCCGGATACGGTGATCGTTCTAGGCGGTCCTGAAGCCGGGTATTTGCCTCATCGGGTTGATTTTAGTCATGCTGATTATATTATTAGCGGTGAGGGAGAAGTGGCATTTTATGAGTTGTGTAAAGAGCTTTTGTCTTCTCGTCATTCCCGCGAAGGCGGGAATCCAGTTTTCTTTTCCAAGATGGATCCCCGGGTCAAGCCCGAGGATGACGAAGCCCGTCATTCCCGCGAAGGCGGGAATCCAGCTTCTCCCTCTTTTATCAAAGCCACCATGCCCGACCTAAAAGCTATTACCCTCCCCTATAGCGCTTACAGTGATGAAGACGTTGCTCACCGAACTATTTACGTCGAAGCCTCACGGGGATGCCCGTTTGAGTGTGAGTTTTGTCTCTCTTCCATGGATGAAAAAGTACGTAATTTTCCGCTGGATGAACTGCTCGTAGAGTTTGAGATTCTTTGGGCGAGAGGTGCACGGAGTTTTAAATTTATTGACCGTACCTTTAATCTTAATATGACATTTGCAAACCGTATTTTGGACTTTTTTCTCTCCAAAGAACCGCCCTACTTTGCCCATTTTGAAGTAATCCCCGATCATTTCCCCGATGTGCTCAAAGCCAAAATTTCCCGTTTTCCCGAGGGGTCATTACAGCTTGAAATCGGTATCCAAACCTTAGATCCACTCATCGCAAAAGGGATCAACCGTCCTCTTCGCCTCGAAAAGATTTTTGAAAATCTGAAATTTTTAGAAACCGAAACCTCCGCACACATGCACCTCGATCTCATCGTAGGACTGCCGGGGGAAACACTGGCAGGATTTGGACGCAATCTTGACAAGCTTGTGTCCCTTACTCACAGTGAAATCCAAATCGGAATCCTCAAAAACCTTTCCGGTACTACCCTCTCACGGCACGATAAAGAGCATGGGATGATCTACAGCGATACCCCGCCGTATGATATTCTTCAAAACAATAACCTCAGTTTTATCCAAATTCAAAAGATGAAACGGTTTGCACGGTTTTGGGATATTTTTTATAACAGCGGGAGTTTTGAAAATACTGTGAAGTTGTTATGGACTGTTCCCGTCATTCCCGCGAAGGCGGGAATCCAGCTGGATCCCCGGGTCAAGCCCGAGGACCTCAAAGAGGTTCTTGTGCCCTTTGGGTATGACGAGCTACCGGCCGTATTCAAAAACTTCTACGCCTTCAGCGAATGGATCTACACCAAAACCCTCTCCACATGGAAAATATCGCTAGATCGCCAAATCACACTCATTTATGAGTATTTAATCCTAAGCCATGAGTGTGAAACGGTACAAAAAGCATTGATGGAAGATTTATCAAAAAGACCCGAAAAAACAATCCCATTTTTCCTGCGACAATCAACAGCAGAAAATAAAAATAAAAATGAAAAAAGTATTACGCCAAAACGGCAGGCAAATCGGATTTAAAAAAATCAAGTAGAAGAAGTGCGCTAGAGTGACGAATTCTAGCGCGAAAGCTTTATTTAAGAAGAATAACAAGGGCCCGAAGGCCCTGAGGAGAAAGAACTTCTTAGAATTTCAAAGAAGCAATAATACGGAGAGTATC
>JAUYSQ010000217.1 GCA_030696285.1 Sulfuricurvum sp.
GATGAATTTCGGTTGGCTAAGCGGCGGTGAGGAGAAAAATGAGACGACCGAGAGTTCTGAACCACCGGCACTGCTGATCCGTAATTTTACCCTCAAAGAGGGAGTAATTGATTATACCGATACGAGTGAGGGGAGAAATTACCGTCAAGAGATTGATAATATTGGATTTCATCTCGAAAACATCGATTTAAAAAATACTTCTAATTCTCATGGATTAATGCTCCTGTATGCCACGATCAATGAGGGGGGATTTGTCGATGTACGGAGTAAAATTTCCGCGCTAAAGCCGTTTAAGCTCGAGGGAAGTGTTGCCTTTGATTCGGGAAAACTCTATACCCCATGGAAATATTTTAAAGAAAAACTCCCCATCGAAGTGGCCGATGGAACACTAGCCTTTCGGTTTGATTATCTTCTCAATACCGACGATATCAACGCGACAAAGCTCTCCAACCTTACTGCAAGTGTGGATAAATTGCGACTTATTCCCAAGGGAGAGCAGCATAATCTTTTGAGTATGAATGTCTTGAGGCTGAAAAATGGGACGGTATTTCCATTGCGAAAAGAGCTAAATGCGGATCATTTCGGAATCAACGGGGTAGAAATAAGTGCATCCCGCTCACGCGGTGGAGTGATCGATTGGCTGGACTATGTGGAACAGATCAATGCAGCATTTCCGGAAGATGAAAATGAGACAAAAATCCCGTGGCAGGTGAATATCGGTGATGTAAGTCTTGAAAATCTGGGGGTCAGATGGAGTGATAGCGCACCCAAAGAACCCTATTCTGTGACGCTAGATAGAATACATTTTGGTGCACAACATCTTAGCAGTGATCCTCAAAAGCGTCTTAATCTGGAGCTGAAAACGGGAAAGATGGACGTTCGCCGGGTCCGTGATTCAAAAAGTATTGCCGGCTTTGAGAGCGTAGCGGTGGGTCAAATTGCACTGGATCGTGAAGCCAAAAATGCGCATATCCAGAATGTCATTATCAACGGGGCAGCTGTTTCATCCAAACGGCTTAAAAACGGGACGATTGATCTGCAACAGCTGGTCGCTTCTTCACCAAAAACGGTTGATAAAAAGAAAGACGCTGATGAGCAGCCATGGAGCTATTCCATCGATAATTTTGGGTTGAATAACGCAAAAATAGGTTTTATTGATGAGGTTCCAGTACGCAAAGTAGTAGTGGATATTGATAACCTTTTTGTGGGGGTCAAGAACGTTTCGAGCGATCCAAAAACGACGATGAGTATTGAGAGTCAGGGTCGGATCAACCAAAAAACAACGATGAAGATCTCATCGCAGCTTCGTCGCAAAAGCTTGCAGAGTAGGGGAAATTTTGAGCTGAAACACTTTTCACTTCCCCTTATTGATCCGTATATCGAGCCCGCCACGTATGCTGCGTTGCATCGCGGTGATTTGGGAGTAAAAGGAGCGTATGCCTATACCTCTGAAAAAACGTCTGTTGAGGGGAAAATTTCCCTGAATGATTGGGTCGTTGAGGACAGACGTGATCGCAGCGTGTTGCTGGGGTGGAATCGTATCGGGGTAACCCCGTTTAGGTATACCTATCCCGATAATCGGCTCAAGATCAATCAGCTCTCCGTAGAGGGGCTTTATGCCAATGTCCTTATTGATCACAATAAAACGCTCAATTTTTCAACTCTTAGCAAAGCAAAAAAGGGTGATTCCAATGAAACGCGCAAAGAGGGGAACCCGTTTGGAATGGATATTGTCAAGCTTGCGGTAGTGAACAGCAGTGCGACGTTTAGTGATCTCTCCCTTCCTTTGCCGTTTAAAACCTATACGCACGATTTGGGCGGTGAGGTACTGGGGATTTCAACGACGAAAGATGTGACGACGTTCGTGAAGCTCAGAGGGGGTGTTGATGCGTATGGGCTGGCTAAAATCAATGGAACGATCAACACCAAAGATCCTAAATCGTTTACCGATATGCACGTAGCCTTTGAAAATTTGGAACTCAAACAATACACCCCTTATTCACTCGAATTTTTGGGCTATAAAATTGCGGATGGAAAACTATTTTTAGATCTGGGATATAAAATAAACAAAGGGGCTCTTGACGGTCAGAATAAGATCGTGATCAAAAAAATAGAGCTGGGCGAAGAGAAGGCGGGAGGTTCTCCGTGGCCGCTAAAACTTGTGGTAGCATTGCTCGAAGATAGCGATGGTATCATCGACATTGATCTGCCGGTAGAGGGGAATGTGAACGATCCTGAGTTTCGTTATGGAAAAGTCATATGGCAGGTGATCGGCAATCTTTTAACCAAGGCAATCACGTCACCATTTCGGCTTTTGGGGTCACTGATGGGGATCGATTCTGGGGATGATTCCCTCTCAAAAGTATCGTTTGAAGCGGGTGAGGATACTCTATTGCCGCCGGAGCGTGAAAAACTCGATAAGCTTTCGACTCTCTTGGCAAAGCGTCCGAAACTAACCCTTAAGGTGCACGGCGGATGGGCGGTTGCCGAAGATGATCATGCTCTTCGGGTGCAAAAGCTTATTGCGTCTATTGTCGGTCAGAATGTTAAAAAAGGGATCGATTCGACGGATGCCCTGAGTTTGGAATATCTTGAGGCAACGGCGAAAAAATCGATGAATTCTTCAGAAGTCAAAACACTTCGTGCGGCTATGGAGGAAAAATACCCGCAAGAGGCTGAGTTTACTCAACACTACACCGCTGTATTGATAGAGCGTCTGATTGTGCTTCAAGTGATTGCACCGCCGGAATTGGATGGATTGGCATCCAAGCGCTCGAAAGCCGTTGTTGACTATCTGCACAACAATCCCCAATTGGTGAGTCGCGTATCGATCGGCAGTAACGAAAAAAGTGAGTTTGATTCCAAAGAGGGAATAGCAACACGTTTAGAATTAAGCGTGCAGTAAGAGTTTGCTATAATACCGCCTTTAATAGAGGAGATATTGTATGCCATTTTCACCAAAAAAACGAGCCGATACCTTTAGTGGAATTTTTTTAGTTGCTGTTTTTGCCACCGCTGCGACATTCATTGCCGATTTATCCTTAGTCCGTAATCTCGGGATCTCCGCATTGGTTGTGGGGATTGTCATGGGAATCGTGTTTGCCAACACCCTTCACCAAAGAATGCCTCAAGCGTGGGAGGGCGGCGTTACTTTTTCAGGGAAAAAAATTCTGCGTTTCGCCATCGTTTTTTACGGCTTTCGAATCACCTTTCAGCAAATTGCTGAAGTAGGGATGCAGGGGTTTATGGTCTCTCTTTTAGTGCTCTCTTCTACGATGATTATTGGGATTTGGTTGGGAACGAAAGTGTTTAAAATGGACAGAGACACCTCCATTTTAACCGCTTCAGGCGCTTCGGTATGCGGTGCCGCTGCTGTTTTGGCCACTGAGCCTGTATTGAAGGCGGAGGAATATAAAACAGCTATCGCTGTCTCTATGGTTGTCCTTTTTGGGACAATTTCGATGTTTTTGTATCCTGTCCTCTATGCTACTCTTATCGAGCCGGCAACGGGATTTTTGCATATGAGCCCCTCAACATTCGGGATGTATGTGGGGGGGACGATTCATGAAGTAGCCCAAGTGGTGGCCGTTCCTGCTTCCGTGCCCGGGGCAGGTCCGGATATGGCGAATACGGCCGTTATCGTGAAAATGACACGGGTTATTATGATTGCACCGATGCTGATTGTTTTAGGTCTTGTCTTAAGTGCCATGGCAAAACAATCAGGAGGAGAGAGCTCAAAAGTGAAGCTCGTCATCCCATGGTTTGCTGTCTACTTCATCGGTATGGCCGGGGTGAATTCACTTATTCATAATTACACATTAACAGCCCCGGAAGATATGGCAATAATGATTACGGGTGTGATTGGCAACATCAACATCATTGACACCTTCTTGCTGACGATGGCCATGACCGCTTTGGGTATGGGGACACGTTTCGCGAAGTTTAAAGGGCTCGGATTGGCGCCTATCTATACCGCCGGTTCTATGTTTCTCTGGCTGGTTGTTGGCGGTTTTGTCATCACGCAGTGGGTTGTAGCTACGTTTTAATACACTCGTCATACCCGCGAAGGCGGGTATCCAGCTAGATTTCCGTACTTGATACGGGATCCAGTATTTTAATATCCAAAAACTATTGAAAAAATCATCGAATCATTTTTAAACGTCGTTCCCAATACGTCAGCCTCAGCATATTTGTATTTGACCCCAATACCCAGCGATTTATAGACGAGATATTCCCCTCCCACTTCATACTGCAACCCCCATCCACTATCATCGACATTTAACAATGACTGTTTTATCGTGGATTTGAAATAGAGCTGGATTCCCGCCTTCGCGGGAATGACGGGGATGGATATAAAGTCAATTATTGTTTCGTGTTCCCTCGTAAAAATCCAATCGCTTCCACCTCTTTCGCCGCACCGATTTGTGAGACCATCTCTTTTAGCTCATCGAATGACTCTTCGAGCATGATGATCGTATCGGCAACCGCAGACATCCGATCCTTTGTCCATTGTTTGTTTTGAGTAATTTCTTGGCGTATTTCAGAAATTTGTGCGGATAGATCGGTATGTTCTAGCACATAATGGCGAAGCTTAGTAAAGGTTCGCATGATTGAGATGGTTACTTCGGTAGCCGTTTGACTTTTTAAAACGGTGGCGAGCATATAGACACCCTGCTCCGTAAAAGCTTTTGGGGTGTGCCTGCGACCACCCCAACTTGAGGTCGCAATTTTCGACCTCAAGATTTCCCACTCCTCTTCGGAGCATTCGAACATAAAATCATTAGGAAATTTATCCGGATTATTTTTCACCGCTTCATTGATCCGTTTTGTTTCGACACCGTAAAGTACGGCTAAATCCGAATCGAGCATAATTTCAATATTTCGAAGAGTGTATATTTTTTCTTTGATATTGATAGAAGGTAGGGTGTCCATAATTGTTCCTTATCTCTTTCGATAACTGAGTGCTTCTAAAAGGTGCTCTTTACCGATATTCTCTCTCCTATCCAAATCCGCAATCGTACGTGCCACCTTTAAAATCCTTCCCACTGCGCGAAATGACAAGCCAAAACGTCCAATCGCTTGATTCATAATCCCTTGAGCTTCATCTCCGAGAGGACAAAAATGGGGTATTTCTTGATCAGTGAGTGAGCCGTTTAACCGCTCTTGCCCCCGTTCTTTTTGCTGTAAAAAAGCATCACGCACTTTTTGGTGCAGTTGTTCAGAGGTGTGGGAGGGTTTGTCTTCTGCGTTGCTTTGGTGCATTTGTATAAAAAGATCGATCCGATCCAAAAAGGGATCTGAGAGGCGTGAGCGATAACGGCTGATCTCTAAATCGGAACATCGGCACGGGGTCACTTTGCTGAGAAGATTTCCGCACGGACAGGGATTCATGGCGGCAACGAAGAGAAAATTGGCGGCATAGGTGACTTTGGAGTTTACACGAGAGATGCGAATATGGCGATCTTCGAGAGGTTCGCGCAATGCTTCGAGGATATTTTTGGAAAAATGGGGGAGTTCATCGAAAAAAAGCATCCCTCCATGTGCCAGTCCCACTTCTCCGATTTGTGCTTTGTGACTCCCTCCCCCGAAGATACTCGATTGGGTGCTGGTATGATGAGGAGCTCTGAAGGGACGCACGGGAGAAAAGGAGGGCTCTTTGCCATCAAGTATTTCGAGTTTGGCGCACTCAAGCATCTCATCGTTGTGCAGCGGCGGAAGAATATGTTGAAGTCGTTTGGCAATCATCGATTTACCGGACCCTGGAGAGCCCTCGAGGAGAATATTGTGCATTCCGGCGGCACAGATGAGGGCGGCCCGTTTGGCGTGCTCTTGCCCTTTTATCTCTTTGAAATCGAGCGGGTACTCTTGGTGGTAAAAATAGAGTTTCTCTTTATGTGAGAGTGACGGAAACGCAAAGTTTGAGGTACTGAGATGAGCAGCTTGGTTATTACCCTGTAATATCTCGAGTGTTTCATTGAGGGTACCGGCTCCATAAAATTGGATGTTTGGAATGCGGGAAAGCTTTTCAAGGGCATTGGCGGGGACGATGGCTTTGGTAATGGAACCTTGGTTGGCGAGTGAGAGGATGATGGGATACAGAAGAGTGTTTTCGGTTACGCTACCATCCAGCCCCAATTCACCGAATACATACCACCCCTCAAGTTCTGTGGTACTCTCCCCAAATGCGATCAACGTGGCAACGGCAAGATCAAAATGAGAACCCTCTTTTCGTATGTCACTGGGGGCTAGGTTGATCGTGAGACGTTTGGGAGGAAAGGTGAACTGATTGCTGAGTAACGCTGATTTTACCCGTTCTTTCGACTCAGCGATGGCAGTATTAGCCATTCCGACAATGGTAAAAGCAGGGAGCCCTTTGGTCGCTGTAAATTGGACTTCGACGGTTTTGGCATCAATCCCCTCGAACGTTGCGCAGAGTAACTGTTTCATTATATACCGCCATATTATTTAACGGTTATTGTATCAGATTGGGATGATGGGAGATAAAATATTGCAATGTGCAATATTTTTATTTGTCATACCGTACTTGATACGGTATCCACTCTTTGATTCCGTGTCGTGGCACAGAATGACAGTTTATGGCTATTTTTTCTCTTTTAGGGCGCGTTTGTACTCTTTTTCAAACTTTTTACGGCGGTTGTAGGTGAGTTTTTCGATGAAAAGTTTCCCCTCTAAATGATCCATTTCATGCTGTATCGCAATGGCTAAAAGCTCACTGGCATCAAGACTGCATGCTTCGCCATGACGGTTTTGATAGTGAAGGGTGAGGGATTCAAAGCGCTCGATATCTTCATAAAATCCTGGGACACTCAAACACCCCTCTTGATAGGTGGTGAGACCTTTGGGAGCATGGATGACAGGATTGACAATCTCAAGAACGTTCTCTTTTGTTTGTTCCCCCTCCTCATCGGGAATGCAAAGGATAAGAGCACGGATAGGACGTGCAACTTGGATGGCAGCAAGCCCGATACCGTTACTGCTCATCATGGTTTCAAACATATCGTCCAAAAAAGCATGTAACTCATTATCGAAATGTTCGACGGTCTTGGAACGTAATTTTAGTAATTTATCTGGATAGGTAACTATTTTCAACATCATAATCAGAAACGTTTAGCCGTTGCAGACAACGTAGTGGTATTTTTTTTCATTATTGGCTTCTTCCATAGCATCCAGTGTACATGCTAATATGTTTTCGACAGAGTTTACCGGATTGATCTCGGCAACCCCTATGGCAATGCGAAGTTGAATCTCTTGTTCTCCGAGAAAGAAATTGGTTGTGGAGACCAGGTCGTACAGTCTATCGGCAGCCCGCTTGGCACTCTCGATGTCGGTATGCTTGAGCAACATGGCAAATATTCCGTCATGATAATGGGCAACGGTATCACTTCGGCGTGATGTTTTGAGGAGTAAGCGTGCAATGGTTCGCATCATAAGCCCTTTGGCTTTTTCACTGGTGATTTGCGAAAGGGTCGTGGTTGAGAGCTGCACCATAATAAGCGAACTTTTGTGGCGAAACTCCTCGATTAGATGAGATTCTTGTGCTAACTTGGCGATAAGATAACGTTTGTTGTAGACACCGTACTGATCATCAAAAATAGTTTCATTCTCTACTTGCCGGACAATAGTCGCTGTTTCGTTGTAGAGCTCTTTCATGTGAGAGACTTGTTTTTTTAAGATTACTCCCAATTTACTGACGTCACCACTCAAAGAGATAAGAAGATCGCTGGCTACCGCCAAAGAAGGGGTACTTCTCATCTCATCTCTGCGTTTTTCGAGAATTTTTTCCATTAAAGTCATGTTTTTGTAGAGTGTGGCACTCAGCTGGAGGATGCTTTTAACGGAAGAAAAACCTTGCTTGAGCGTTTTTTCGAGTTCAATGTTTTTTTCATCATCGTTTCCATCTTCAAGCTCGAGGATGGAACCAATCTGGCGACGAAGACTCTCACTTTTATCGTCAAGTATTCGATCGAAATAGAGGGAAAAATTGTTGGGGGTAGGGGGGAGA
Organism: Sulfuricurvum sp.; assembly: GCA_030696285.1. Taxonomy (GTDB): domain Bacteria; phylum Campylobacterota; class Campylobacteria; order Campylobacterales; family Sulfurimonadaceae; genus Sulfuricurvum. Next base: position 8,024 of record JAUYSQ010000217.1, read on the forward strand.
TTATCCATGATGAGGGCATTTAGCACCTCTTTTGCAAAAATTTCCAAATCACTGGTGGGATCGCTTAAGTGTCCCCCTCGAATGGACTCGCCACTATCAAGGCGAGAATGATTAGAATATTTTTGCTCTTCTGTCATGGCTTACTCTTTATTTTCTACTTTTAATTTAGACGTAAAATGAATACATCCATTTTGCTCCATTAACCATTTTGGCTACTGAAGTTTGTCGCTGTTGCGACAAAAAACCTACTCTGTAAGTTCTTTCTCTTTTTGGAGAAGCACTTCATCTATAATACCGTATTCTACACCTTCAGCGGCTGACATAAAGTTGTCACGATCGGTGTCTTTTTCGAGTTTTTTAACGCTTTGTCCGCAATTTTTAGCCAAAATCTCATTGAGTTCTGCTTTCATCCGCAAAATTTCTCTGGCCTGGATCTCGATATCAGTCGCTTGACCTTGTGCACCGCCAAGAGGTTGATGGATCATGATACGAGCATGAGGGAGCGCATAACGTTTGCCCTTCGTTCCGGAACTGAGCAAAAATGCCCCCATCGATGCCGCTTGACCGATACAGATCGTACAAATATCAGGACGGATATAGTTCATCGTGTCATAAATCGCCATTCCAGAGGTGATAACACCACCCGGAGAGTTGATGTAAAAATAGATATCTTTTTGTGGATCTTCCGCTTCTAAAAAGAGCAATTGTGCCACGATAGAAGAGGCAACTTGATCGTTGACTTCACCGCTTAGCATAATGATACGGTCTTTAAGAAGACGTGAATAAATATCGTAAGAACGCTCACCGCGTCCTGTTTTTTCGATAACGTAAGGGATGTAGCTCATGGAACTTACTTGATTTTGTCGTTAAGCAATTTGCTCAACACACGATCTTCGATCATTGCCATTTGAATTGCCGGCAAATAACCTGATTCTTGGTAGTTTTTATACACAGCAGCCGGATCTTGACCCATTTGCATTGCTTCAAAATAAATGGTTTGCATCAATTCCTGCTCGTTAACAACGATGTTTTCAGCACGAGCGAGTGCATCGACGATAAAGGTTGCCTTTACTGCACGGCATGCATCGTCACGGAATGTTTCACGGATTGCTTTTACTTTTTCAGCGTCATCGCGAAGCTCTTGGATCTCTGCTTCCGTCATATCGCGCGCTTTTTTGTTGAGCGCCATATCCATCTCTTGTTCGATGATGAATTCCGGAAGGTCGATGGTGAATGCACTTACGAATACTTCCATTAAATTTGGTTTGAGCTCGTCGTTATACAATGCGCTCATTGCTTCGGTTTCGAGTTGCTCTTTTACTTTTTCTTTGAGCATATCAACGGTTGCGTCTTCAAATCCCGGAAGCATTTTTTTCGCTAGCTCATCGTCGATCACTACCGGCTCTTTTGCTTGAATTGCGTTGATTTTTACTTTGAAGCTTGCCGGTTTTCCCGCCAATTTTGCTCCGCCGTAGTTTTCAGGAAAGGTAACGTCGATGGTTTTTTCATCCCCTTTTTTCATCCCGACTACTTGATCTTCAAATCCTGGAATAAATTGACCGCTTCCCAAACGAAGTGAGAAGTTCTCTGCTTTGCCACCTTCGAACGGCTCTCCATCCACAAATCCTTCGAAATCGAGAAGTGCAGAGTCGCCGATTGTCAGCGCGCGATCTTCATCAATGTTTACAAGAGGGGCTTGTGCGCCGGCTAGTTCTTCGATACGTATTGTAATTGCCATATCATCAACAGCAGGTTTAGCTACTTCAGGAACTAAGTCTGCGTAATCACCCAATGTGATCGCCGGACGCATTGCGATGCTGACTTCAACATCGATACCGTTCTCGTTTTTTTCAAACTTCGTGATGTTTGGCTCACCGATCAATGTATCCGCTTCGATTGCCATTAATTTAAGACCTTCGTTTAGCAAATCACGAAGCGCTTGTGCTTCTGCGTCTTGTACAAGGCGCTCACCATACTGTTTTTTAACAGCGCTCAAAGGAACTTTGCCTTTACGGAAACCGGCGATTTTCGCATCTTTAGAGAGCTGATTAGCAATTTTTTCGACGTTTGTGTCGATGGTATTGCGCGTGATAGCCGCATTGATTTTTGCGTTAGCAGAGTCGATTTTGTTAGTAGTGATTTGCATTATATTCCTTTGGGAGGTTATCTCATGATGAGTAAATGGTGGCAATAATACCCTAAAAGGGTTAATAAATGGCTGAATAAAAGCTAGAACGTGTTAGAGTAATAACAATATTTTTTAAGTGAGCAGTTATGGAATTAGAGAATAACGAACAGTTTTTGAATGCAGTAAAAACAATGATTACTCACGTGGGGGAAGACGTTGCGCGTGAGGGATTGCTTAAAACGCCGGAACGTGTTTTAAAGGCGTACGAATTTATCTATGGCGGCTACAAAGAAGACCCTCAAGCAATTTTGAATTCAGCGATGTTTGAGAGCAGTAACGATGAGATGGTGCTCATCAAAGACATCGAGTTTTATTCTACCTGCGAGCATCATTTACTCCCCATTATCGGACGCGCTCATGTCGCCTATATTCCTGATGGAAAGGTGGTCGGGCTCTCTAAAATCCCTCGTGTGGTCGATGTATTTGCGCGTCGTATGCAAATCCAAGAGCAACTCACCGAGCAGATTGCCGACGCGCTTATGCAGTCCATTGCACCCAAAGGGGTGGCCGTGGTGATTCAGGCGCGCCATATGTGTATGGAGATGCGCGGAGTCGAAAAAATCAGCTCGACGACCACCTCTAGCGCTTTGCGCGGGCTCTTTAAACGGGACGAAAAAACCCGTATGGAATTTTTCAGCCTTAT
>JAUYSQ010000220.1 GCA_030696285.1 Sulfuricurvum sp.
GCACGCGGCGGTTATCTCAATTTGGAGTATAATATCCTACCATTTTTTGCCTCATCGAGTCAAAGAATACCTCTCTTTTTCCAATACGAAAACTACAATTTGGCTACTGCGATGGTTGATGGAAAATCGTTTGGAAATACGGAAAGTTATACGTATGGTTTGAATTACTTCCCGCATGATCAGGTAGTATTAAAAGCAGAGTATATGTTGCGTCACAATGAAAATACTGCTGACACAACCAAGTATGTTAATGAGGGGATTTACTCAGTTGGATTAGGATTTATCTTTTAATGAAAATTATTGTACTCTCACTTTTTGCGTCTATGTATGTGTTCGCCCAAGTATTGGGCGATCCAATGGTTCTAACTCAGCGTATTTTTAACGCTAAATCGGTGGAAATTCAAAATATTATTCTTAGTGATGCACAAGTCACAGAACTCTCTAAAGCCTCCATGCAAAAAATAGAGTCCAAACTCTATCGACTTTATCTCGCTAAAAATGGCGATAAAACGGTAGGTTACGGTGTTTTGATGAATAAAAAGGTTCGTACTAAAACGGCTATTTCCCTCTATCTCATCGGAGTAGACGGTAAAATCAAATCGATTGAAATCGTCGCGTTTAATGAGCCTATCGAGTACCTCCCCCGTGCCACATGGCTCAATGTGTTTGATCAAAAAAGCAGTGCCAATACGCTCAAACTCAATCAAGACATCCCTACGACAACGGGTGCTACCCTCTCAGCGCGTGCGATTACGGATGGGGCGCGTGCGGCGTTGGCGTTGCTGGATATTGTAAAGCCCTAAATCATGAAATTTATTGTCTCAAAAAAAATTATCGATAATCGCGCACTCTATATGAGTGTGTTGTGGATGGTTATTTTTCTCATCGTTGCTTTAGTGTTAAATATTGTCGCGAAGGGGATTAATTTTGGAATAACTCCTGAGATGTGGGTTAACACGGTTTTAGGAAATGAAGTCGAATTTATGGAACCTCTGCTGCTGAGTGATTTATTACTTTCTCTTCACACGGATCTTTTTGGACTTATTCTTGTTTTTATTTTGATGAGTGCGCTGCATATACGGTCGTCAAGATCTAAAGAACTCAAATTAACGATACTTTTAGTGAGTGTGATTTCACTTTTACTGTATCCTGTCGGACTGATGGCTTCATTGTGGATTGGGAGTTTTTCCATCCTGCTATCGTGGAGCGGATTTCTCTTGTTTCATCTGTTGATGATCGGGAGTGCATTGGATATTCTGATTTTATTAGTACGCAAACGATTTTAATGCACCATCAACTTTTGCGGTTTTTAGCCTTGCTTTTCATTGCTTTGGTAATTTTGCAGTCTATTTTAGGCGGTGCATTGTTTATTGTCTTAGCGGGCTGGAACCCTGATGATATTTCCCATTACTATCGCGAAAAATCACTGCATGGTCTGATCGAAACGCTTGCTCCCCATACCCTTTTTGTCTCGGTAGCGTTGATGGGGAGTCTCCATTTTTTAGGATTTATTTCTACAATCACTGAGAAGAAAAAACAATTTTTCATCCATTCGTTATTTGGACTTTTTGTGATAGATCAGAGTGCTCCTCTTTTGATTACGCTTGGAATTGATTTTTTTTCGATGGTCAAACTTGTTGCATTTATTAGCTTTGAATGTGTACTTGGCTGGGTGTGGATCGTGATGTTTAGGGAATCCTTACGAGATTTTCTTTCACATCACTCAAGCGGACAAAGGTAAACCCTTCTTTTTGCAGCGTATTTATCCCCTCAATCATTCCTTCACGCGTTCCTCCCTCGGGATGATTCATGTGTAAAAGAACAATATCGCCGCTGCGTGCGCTTAGGAGCTGTTGGGTTACTTTGGGTGCGCTAAACGTTGCTCCTGCGTCACCAAGTACGGAGAAGCCGCCGATTTCCATACCGTGGTCTCGTGCGATGGAAACCGCTTGTTCATCATAATACGCCGTTCCTGAGCGGAAGAAGTGAGGACGTTTTCCCGTGAGGGCTATAATCTTCTCATTGTTCCCCTCGATTTCGGCAATCACGTCCTTCTCTGAAGCGGTTCCTTGGAGCCCATAAATACTTTTACCCTCCACAGAGAGAGGTTTATGTGCGGTTCCGTGATTGGCGATTTCAAACAAGGGATTGCGTGAAAGTTTCATGAAAATATCAGGATTGGTATCAATCCAGCGTGCATTGATAAAAAGGGTGGCGGGAATACGGTTGTCTATTAAAAATTGGATCAGCTGTGCATCATATTGAGAGCTTCTGGCGCTTCCGCCGCACGCATCAAACGTTAGCGCAATAGCTTTTTGGGAAGTGTGAAACTTGGTAGTGACTCCCGTAACGTTTTCACCCCATTGACTTGGTGCGGGAATTTCGGAAGCTGTCATAATGGTTCCGATCAATAGTAAACGTAAAAAGTTAAATAGCATAAAAGTTCCTTGGACGTATAATAGCAAAAAATAGGTATGGAGGAAATATGAAATTTTATACGATGGTTTTTATATTATTGCTGGGTCTTGGTAGTATTAGCGCAAATGACAGTTTTAACAGCGAAATGAGTCACGTTGTCGGTGGTGCTGTTATGGCAGGGGGGATTACAGCGGTTGTTGATCGCTATTACCCCGAGTATAAAGCAGACCGAGGGATGATTGGTTTTGGGATAAGCAGTTTAAGTATTATTGCATTCGAGAGTGTAACAGTAGCATTGCGGGGAGATGCGAAGGGACAACTGCTCGATGTTGCTTCGCATATCACGGGTTCAGCCTTCGGGGCTTTTGTAACGGATAAATTTATTTTATCTCCAGTGGTCAAAAACTCGACCAGCGAGGGGAAATTTATCGGCTTGCGGGCAGGGGTTTCTTTTTAAACTTTTTTACTAAGGGCTTCGACATTGTTGCTATTACCGAGAACAACGAGAATGTCGCCCTTTTCGAGAATATCGTCTTTTTCAAACGAGGTATGCCATTCGCCTTGGTGTTTATAGGCGATTGGTTTAACGTCGTACTCCTCTTCAAATATAGGAGAGAGGATGGAGGTCCCTATCCAAAATGGAGGTAAGGTCATTTTGGCGAGCTTCATCGTGATGGAGAGATCGATCGTTTCATAGTGCATATTGGCAACAATCTTTTTGACCAGTTTTTTCGCCGATTCCATCTCCGGATAGATCACTTTTGCCGCACCCAGTTTGGAGAGGATTTGACCGTGTACTTGGGTAATCGCTTTGGCAACGACTGTTTCAATTCCAATTTCTTTGAGAGCCATAACGGTGAGGATACTCGCTTCGAGATGTTCTCCGATACTGACGATGGCTACTTCCGCATCGGCGATCCCTGCTTCTCGCAATGCACGAGGATCTGAGGAGTCGAGCATGATGGCATCGTGAACGTATTCGCTGATATCACGAATTTTTTCCTCATCGTTGTCGATCGCAATGACGTTCTCTCCTTGTTGTGCCAACCCTTTGGCCACATGAAATCCAAATTTTCCTAATCCAATAACGACGTATGTCATATAATAACCTTTCCTTCTGCGTATTTAATACGGCTTTGCATTGCTTTACCCACGAGAACGATGGTAAAGGCAAAAACACCGATCCGCCCCATCAGCATCAAGAGGATGATGTTGAATTTGCCCAGATCACTAAAGAGGGCACTGTAGCTTAGTACTCCCCCATTTCCCGTTGATACTCCAACCGTAGCAAATGCCGAACAGGTTTCGAATAACGTTCTCACAAAGGGCAAATGCTCACTTTGGCTTAAGACGACAGTCGAGACCAAAATATAAAATGATGCAACGAAAATAATTGCATATGCTTTGTTGATCTGATAGGCTGATAGGCTGCGTCTAAAAATATGAGGATTATTTTCACCTCGCAGTGTATACCATACGCCGATGATGGCGAGAGCAAAAGCGGTGGTTTTAATACCCCCTGCGGTTCCTCCCGGGCTTCCCCCGATGACCATATAGATGGTTCCGAAAAAGAGATCGGAGTCGGTAAAGGTCGAGAAATCAACCGTATTGAATCCCGCTGTACGGTAGTTTACGGAGGCAAACCATGCGGATAAAATTTTCTCATACGTATCCATAGCGCCCAGTGATTTTGGATTAGTCCACTCGAGTGAGAGGATGATTGCCATGCTGCTAAGTATCAAGAACCCCGTTGTCCATAAAACAATTTTCGTATGCGTTGAGAGGCGCAGTAATGATTGTTTACGGTAGTTGTAAAGTTCTAAGAGAACCAAATATCCCAAACCGCCGAGGATAATGAGAAAAGGGATGGTAAGATTGATCGTGAGATCCCTTCGATAGTCCATAAGATTGGTACTAAAAAGAGAAAAGCCGGCGTTATTAAAGGCAGATATGGAGTGAAAAAAGCCAAACCAAATGGCATCACCCATAGGCATATCGTTCCAAAAGCGCAAGCTTAGGATGATGGCTCCCGTTACTTCGATGATGATGATACTGGCAAAAACGATTTTTAAAAATCGAAAAATACCGCTCATCCCCGGATGATTCAACGACTCTTTGAGAATCAGACGGTCACGATACCCCAATTTTTTGCGGCGCATGAGGGCAAAAAAGGTGACTGCCGTCATGTAGCCTAACCCGCCGATTTGAATCAAAGTGAGGATAATAGCATGCCCAAACGGGGTAAAATCGGTTGCCGTATCTTTGACAATGAGTCCCGTGACACAAGTGGCAGAAGTGGCGGTGAAGATGGCATCAATAAAAGAGAGCTCACCATTATGGGCAAAAGGAAGCATTAGCATAAAAGCTCCGACACCGATGAGAATGACGAAGCTCATAAAAATGGCTTTAATATCTTGTGATTGCGTGAAAAATCCTTGTGGTTATAGTATAAATGAAATGATAGAGCGGTTATGATAAAAAGAAAATTAAATAAAGAATATGAACGGCTAGCTGATTGTTTTAAAAATTTAAAGTGGTTGAAAGTATGTTGTGGAGGGAAAGTGTAGTGGTGACTCCAAGGGGATTTGAACCCCTATGACCAGAATGAAAATCTGAAATCCTAACCATTAGATGATGGAGCCACTGAACAATGTAAAAAAATGGTGTCCCGTGATGGATTCGAACCATCGACCCCTTCATTAAAAGTGAAATGCTCTACCAGCTGAGCTAACGGGACAAGAACGCACATTATTGCTTGCACAATTTGTGGACGGGAATTATAGCGGTTATAACCTTTTGTGTCAATGGGTTAGGATTGAAATGTAAGATATTTAGGAAAAAGATGAAAATTTGATATACTGTTTTTTAAAAAAGACCGAAATAGTAGGAGAAAAACAGTGAAAAAACTCTTTTTAATAATCGTAATTCTCACAACGTGCCTGTATGCAGGATCGATTCAAAATGACCGAGAATTTCAGCAGGCGGTTGAAATGATGGGGCAGGAAAAGAAGCTGGTATTAATGATCTACACCACTGCCGACTGTCCTGAATGTGCCTATATGAAGCAAAAAGTATTTCAATATCAAGAAGTTGAGCCGTATTTGAACCGTCATTTTGTCGTTATTGAAAAAAATATTCATA
>JAUYSQ010000237.1 GCA_030696285.1 Sulfuricurvum sp.
GAACTCAAGTCGCTCATGGATCTGATAGGCTTTATGTTGGCAGATGTAACGGGAACGTACTTCTCGTTTCATGATGCCATTGACCTTGTACCACGTAAGCCCCAAGAAGGTGCGTTTGATAATCAACTCAGCGGGATGTTCACATAAGAGCTTTTCATAGCTTGAAGAGACCCCGCTATGCTCGTTGTAGAGTGTTTGAGTTCCCTCAATTATGTAATGCCCTTCCTCGTCAGTGCTTAGAGTGGCATTGGTAAAAATGTAACTTTGTTCTTCACAGGGAATAAAGTAAAAACGCTCCCCTATAGGATTAACAAGTATGGTTTTAGTGCTCTCATCAAGTGCGAGATCACAGTTGGTATATAGAATTTTAGACATGAGAATGTCCTCCTCTGATTGGGTCTTTTTTTAAAATACTTTGACAATATCAAAAATCTGATCAGGATTTAGACTAATTAAAAACAGAGAAGAGAAGCTAAATCTTTTCTGTTTTCGGTGGTATGTTTGAGAACGTTCTCGGTTGCAACTGGTAAAAGTTTACACTCTTTTAGAATTCAGCGCAAGGGGGTAAAGTGCAAATTTTTTTGCGTAAAAATGGCGAACTGAAGGGGGTTTGTGTGAAAAAAGTGGAGGCTTTTTTTTCGAAAAAGTCAAGAGCAATAAGATAAAAAACGCTTGCTTTTTGAAATTAAATGTGCGATTATGAAAGACAATGACCTAACGAAAAATTTAAAATTTAAAAAAAGAACCCTATGGGAATCGCTACACGCATCTCTCCAAATGATAATACGTGTTCCCCCATGTAAAAGACAACACCAAAAACATCTTTTGAACTGTTTTTTTGGAAATCGGCAATGTGTTTAAAATCATCCTTGCTCACACTCATAGAAGCTTTCACTTCGATAGCAATGATTTTATCATTACGCTTGAGAATAAAGTCGATCTCTTTTTTATCATTGGTTCGATAATGATAAATATCCGTTGGTATTTCAGTGAAACTTTGATGCTTCATCAGTTCATTGCAGACCAATGTCTCAACAATGGCACCTTTGTACATTGAATCTTCAAAATTTTCAGGGGTCGCAATTTTTAAAAAGTAGTTCATAAGCCCTGTATCGTTCATATAAAGCTTTGGAGATTTTACGAACTGCTTACCTATGTTCTCAAAATAGGGACGAAGTAATTTAATTTGAAATGTCTGCTCCAAGATACCCAAATAGTTTTCAATTGTTTCTGCTCGAACACCCACTTCTTTGGCCAAATCCGATTTAATCAGCATCTGCGTACTACGTGGTGCAACGATATTTAAAAAGCGAAAGTAGCTGTCTATATCACGCAGTACTCCTAAATCTCGCGCATCACGTTCAACGTACGTACTGATATACGAAGAAAACCACAATCTCCGTTGCATAGCAGTGATGAGATTAAGCGCTTCAGGGTAACCTCCACGAATGATCTGTTCCACAATCGTGCCATACGTGACCGGTTTAACACTAAAGGTGTGTTCAAATAAATTATCGATGCAATTGGCTTTAGGGTCAAGTGATTTTTCTTTTAAACTCAGAGGATAAAGCTCAAGCTCAATAATGCGCCCGGCTAACGTATCTTTGGCTTGTTTCATGTCAAGAATATTTGCGCTTCCCGTAAGAAGAAAATCCCCGTTTCTACGATGTGCATCTACATACAACTTGAGTGCTTCTAGC
>JAUYSQ010000239.1 GCA_030696285.1 Sulfuricurvum sp.
TTGATGATAAAAGTAGAAAAGAGTGAAAACGCCCAGCCGAAAATATATCCTGCGGTCAACAGTGTTCTTCCGACTTCATTGTCTACCTGCCATAAAAATCCGTCCAAAGGCTGCCAATACAAACAAATCAATCCCAATGCCAACCCTGAAAAAAGAACATACGTACTGCGTTCTGCCGATTGAGGAATAATCTTGGTCACATATTTTTTAAACGACGAGCGAGCCATTACTGAGTGTTGTAAACTGAATATCAAGATCAAACCGAGGTTGATAATCAAGGCTAAACTCAAGGATACGGGATGGGTTGTATTAATAGTGGTTGGCATAAACTCCCACTCTCCGATATAAAAAATAAACCAGACCTGTGCCACAAGAGCAACGATATAGGAAAATGTTCCATAGATAAAAATAATTGATTTATTCATAGCTCTCTTTTAATTGCTTTGTGAGTATAGCAAAAAAATAAAGACTAGATACCGGATTTCTAATTTGTTATTTCTTTTCTACGGGATATTTCATCTCTTTCCATTCGCTAAATCCGTTGAGTAGCCAATAAACATTGCTATATCCAAGTTTTCGTACCGCTAAAGCGGCTTCATACGAGTTGGCACATGTTTCACCATAGCAATAGAACAGCACTTTTTCGTTTTTATCTTTGGGAAGTTGTATCACGATGTATTCGGCTTTTGAAACATCAAAATAGACGGGATACGCACCTTTGATATGCTCTTTTTGGTAATGGCGTTTTTCACGGGCATCATAAAAATGGCATTTTTGGTCATAGAGTTTTTTCGCTGTGGAGACATCCACGACTTTTATCCCTTTGGCAATCGCGTCATCCACTTGGGGAGGGATGATACATACATCGTATTTGGTTTCGAATATAATGCTTTTTTCACCGTCGTATTCCACACCGCTGAGGGAAGTTACCAATAATACGCCTAGAAGTGTAGAAGAAATCAATCGTAACATGATGAACTCCTTGAATAGATATAGAGATATATTAAGTCAGACAAGATTATAGAAATATCATTTTTTTAAATAGTCAAATATAATAAGAATTTATTTATAAAGGAAAATTAAGATATGTCCGAGCGTTCTGCTAGCTTATAAACTCATCCAATTATTGATTATTTTATAAATATATATTATAATAATTTATATTTGTATCTTTTTGAGTTAGGGGCAGTTTTATGGCAAGCGAAATAACCGATAAAGATCTAGTCAAGCTCAACATCAAACCGAAGCTGGCGGTTCTGGCAACGATCAGCTTGTTGGGTATGGTAGTCATTTTACTGATCTTGCTCAAGTCGATTACTGAAAGCCTCTATCATGAACGGCAGTTGCAAACACAGCAGCTTATCGATATGGGAACAGGCATAATACGTCATTTCCATGCCTTGCAAGTGAACGGGGAACTCAGCGAAAAAAGCGCACAGCACATGGCGATGACCACGTTACAATCGGCGATATACGGTGGAACGGGTTATTTTTGGATCAACGATATCGAGGGTATCTTATTAATGCATCCCTACAATCCGGAGCTAGTAGGGAAATCAGTGCTCGACATGAGGGACATCGACGGAAAATACTTTTTTAAAGATTTTATTGCGACCGCAAAAGCCGGCGGGGGATGGGTCGATTACTATTGGTCAAAGCCTAGTGAAGAGAAAACTTACCGTAAACTTTCCCATGTCACACTTTTTAAACCGTGGAACTGGGTACTGGGTACCGGTATCTATCTTGACGATATGGAAGCAGAGATCCAAAATATCGTCTACCGTGCTATCGCGATTGTTGCTGTCTTATTTATTATTTTAATTCTAGTCTCCATTTTGATGTCGAATCATTTTTTGAAACAACTGAGTAACTTGGCCACACATGACCCATTGACATCGCTGCTGACAAGGCGCTTCCTCTGCGAAAAAATGCCCATTTTAATCTCAAATCACGACCGCTCCATACAAGCTTATCTGGCGGTTATCTTTCTCGATATCGATCATTTCAAGAACGTCAATGACACCTATGGGCATGCTTACGGGGATAAGGTGCTTTCGCAGGTGGGCAAAGCGATTCTAAAATCGGTACGTACAGGTGATATTGGCGTGCGATACGGCGGTGAAGAGTTTGTTATCGCCATGTCCTGCAACGATAAAGACGAAGCGATTCAGGTTGCGGAACGTATCCGTGCAGAGGCACATGCCATTGAGTTTCAAAAAGGGCGCAAAAAATTCTCTGTTACCCTGAGTGCAGGGATCGCATATCGTCAGGAAAATGAACCATTTGAAAATCTGATCAAACGTGCCGATGAGAAGCTTTACAAAGCCAAAGAAGAGGGGCGCGACCGTATTGAGTATTAGAACAAGAACTCTTGTTCCCAGCGAAAACGTTACGGGGAGGGGATTAGAAAAGTAGTCTAGCCGCTTTTTCTTTTCTATTTTTCAAAATTACAGACGGTGCTTGGGATTGGCTTCTTGTCCTTTTTGCTAAGATAGGAACTTTTGAGACGTTTGCCGTCCGGAGAAATCTCATGAACAATTTTGAAAACATAGTTCTCATTGGAGTTACACAGCTCTGTGCTCATATCGCATTCCATAACAATTTTGTTGGGGGTACTTTCTTTGAGATTAGCAAGGTATTGCGGTTGATTCATCTTGACACAATAGTGAGAACCTTTGATATTTGAGCATGCAATATCATTGCAGTGGTACATGGTTACCATCTTTTTTTCAGTGTCTGGCAACAATTCTTCTTGAATCGTGGTATTTCTAGCAATGTATTTGAAGGCAATTCCAATTTTGACTTCTTCGGGATCATCAAAATGACAGCTCCCTTGCTGTGGTACTGTTTTTGATAATTTCCATTCCCCTTCCAAAGCGCCAACCCACTTATAAACTTCAGCCGGAGTTGCAGCATGTATGGCCACAGCAAACGAAAACCCAAAGAATAGTGATAGGATAATTTTTTTTGACATGACAGAAATCCTTCTTATTTTTGTTCAGTATATAACAATTTTGTATACTTAAATATGATCTCAGACATTGACAATGGAGGGATAAATTTATCTAACTCTTTGAGTTATAATAGATATAAGTGAGGAAAATATTTCTCTCTTTCCCTCTCTCAGAGTGGGAAGAAGGAAACGAGGAGATTGGGAATGAGGGAACGATTTTTATGCAGTTTTTTCTAAATGCTGTGCCAAAAACATTTTCATGATGGCTTGTCGTGCAACACCTAAACGTTTTGCTTCATGATCGAGTCGTTCGATCATCCAAATAGGCAAGTCGAGATTAACCCTCTTTTGTTCGAGATTGGGTCTGCGCCCTTTTGAATAATCGACGAACTCCGAAATGTCTTCGCCGTTGTCGAATGCTTCGTCAAATTCTTTAGCTGTTTTCATAATGTTCTATCTCCTCACTGCGTGATCTGCGTACCGAAATAATCCGAATTGTATCGCTACGATACGTGATAACGGCTGACCAATGTTTATTCCCAATTTTTCCAATACAGAGGCATCGTGTTTCATCGGAAAAATTCAAAGGTACTTCTAGCAAATTATCATCTTGCCATAATGTTTGAGCATCGTCGAAGTTGATTCCGTGCTTTTTTTCATTAATGACTGATTTGTTGCTATCATATTCAAATTTCATACCAATAGTATACCAAAAAATTAAAATATAGTTTCTATATTTATGATTCCTGCATCAAGCTTCATTCCCGCTCTCAGAGTGGGAATGGGGGAATATGGATATTTGGAGTGAGGTTAATGGTTAAATTGAACGGTATACTCGTAGTATGTAGGAATAAAGTTGTACCGTCTGTCCATGATTGTATAGGATTTGTATCCATTGTTTATTTTGTAGGATTCAAGATCGTTTGCTACTGATTTATCAGCAGTTTCTGGTCCTGACATTCCACCTACAAATACTTTGAATTTATACGTATCTTTTTGATTCTCTATGGAAGTGGGTTTTAGACCATAGTTGGCTGTCGTACATCCGCTAAATGAAGCGAAAGAAGCGGCAATCAACCCAATAGCTATCAGTTTTTTTAATTTCATTTGTTGTCTCCATTAAATTTTATTTGTTCCAAACGATAACGTATAGAATAAATGAGTTTAATTCTATCATATGGAGAATGAAAAAATGAAAAAAAGATATGTCTGTTATTTTAGAAGATGGATTCCCGATCGAGTCGGGAATGACGGGAAGGATTAGAGGGCTTTCGCCATAATGCGATTTAATCGTGCAATAAACCCTGCGGTATCGGCAAGTGTTTCACCCTCATAAAGTTTCGCCTGATCGAGCAACACGTGCGCCGCATCGTCAATGAGATTCATGTCCGCTGAATCACTGAGCTTTTTGATCAGCTCGTGGTTCGGATTGATTTGGAGGATTTGTTTCGGTGCTGGGATGTCTCCGCCCATGTTGCCGAACTGTTTCATCATCTGCGCCATCATGTAGCCTGAGTCTTCTTTGTCGACTTTCAGACATACGGCAGAGTCGGTAAGATCGAAGGTTGTTTCAACTTTCGATACGTTCTCACCCAATGCGTTTTGAAGCTGTCCGATGAACGTTTCAAGCGTTTTGGCTGTCTCTTCGTGCTCTTTTTTCTCTTCTTCGCTCTCTTCGAGAACGGCATCGGTGACGTTGATAAATTTATACTCTTTGTACTCGCTTACCATTGGGAATACGATGGTGTCGATCTCTTCGTTCAATACGAGAACATCAATCCCTTTTGCTTTGAAACGCTCTAGGCTAGGAGAGTTTTTGAGCATTTGGAGAGACATTTTTGCGCTGATGTA
>JAUYSQ010000241.1 GCA_030696285.1 Sulfuricurvum sp.
CTCCGTTTGTCTGGGCGGATAATGTTATCGGTGGAGAAGATAATTACAATAAAATACACCTCGTCAGTAAAGAAACGATGATGGTGGAGCGTATTATTGAAGCGGGCAAAGACGGTAAAATCAAATTGATTAACCCTGCTACGCACAAAGTGATCAAAGAGTGGGATATTGGTGTTGCCAAAGATGCCAAAGGCGTTGCCGTTACACCACGTCTGTTACATGCTGAGCCTGCCATGCACGGTGAACACATGTATATCTCTGACTGGACAGGTGGACGAATTTTGGTATTTGATTCTAAAACAGGTGAGTATATCTCTAAAATCGAAGGGTTAACTACTCCGACATTTACGTACTCTATCGAGCACCGTATGGATCTACCGGGTGCGTAAAGCATTGACGGGAACCCTTGCGGTTCTCATGAGCGTGAGCCTAAGTGCTGGGGAAGTTACCAAAGGAGAAGCATTGTTTCTCAAACTCTGCTGGGGGTGTCATCACCAAACCGCAGAGGCCTTTGGTCCCTCATTTGCCAGCATTGCCGGTAAGCGTTCAGACAGTCAGATCCAAGGGCAGATAGTCCGTCCTGATCTGCTGTATAAAGAGTTGGGGTACACCCGTAATGCCATGCCTCCCTTTGCCCTCACGGGTGAAGAGCTGCAGGACATTACGGCGTATATCAAAAGTTTTAAATGATAGACAGCTGGATTCCCGCCTTCGCGGGAATGACGGAATTCGTCATCCTCGGGCTTGACCCGGGGATCCATCTTTAAATAAGTAATATTTTTTCTCGGGGTTGTCTCATTATTCTCAAGACCTCCAACTCTTATAGTGAGGCAACTCTGAGAAAGAATATCACAATTTTAAGAGCTTGGAGGTTCTAGTATGTTACGTATTTCAAACCTGATTCGTGCGTCGATCGAAGGGGGCCGTGAGAGAGTTTTGGATGGTGCAATTGCCATCTGGAATCTTACCAATCGGTGCAACTTGTCGTGTATGCATTGTTACTCAAAAGCGACGTTAGATAGTGAAGATGCCCTCACCACCGAAGAGATTTTTGCCACCATGGAAAACATGGCTCAAAATGGGATTAAATTTATCATTTTTTCAGGGGGCGAACCACTCACGCGGCATGATATTTTTGAAATTGCCGCACGAGCACGTGAGCTTGGGGTTATTACCTATCTCTCTACGAACGGGCTGTACGTGCATAAAAGCAATGTCGAAAAAATCGTTGCCGCATTTGACTACATCGGGGTAAGTATTGATGGGAGCGAAAAAACACATGATCATTTTAGAGGGCTGAAGGGCTCATTCAAACTCTCGATGGAAGCGATTAAATTACTCGTAGCCCACAGTGATCGCGTGGGAATCCGCTTTACGCTCACAACACAGACGTTAGACGATCTCCCCTTTATCTTTGATCTCGCCGAAACCTATCATATTCCGAAGGTTTACATCTCTCATCTGGTCTATTCAGGACGAGGATTGGAAAATCGTGAAATGGATTTGAGTGTAGAACAACGTATTGAAGCCGTTAAATTTGTCCTCTCCAAAGCCTTTGAATATTATGAAACCAATCAGCCTATTGAAGTGGTTACCGGAAATATGGAGATGGATGCGATTGCCCTTTTCGAAGAATTCTCACGCCGTTATCCTGACCATTCATCCCTCATGCAGGATCGCCTTTTAAAATGGGGCGGAAACTCAGCAGGACGAAAACTGGTTAATATCGACAGTCGCGGGAACGTCAAGCCCGACCCGTTTTTCCCCTTAACCCTTGGTTCGATTAAAGAAAAATCCTTTGGTGATATTTGGAATGACTCGGATAATACACTACTCACTGCATTGCGAATCCATCCTAGAATTCTTGAGGGAGAGTGTCATGAGTGCGAATATCTAAGTATTTGCAACGGCGGTTCACGAGCCCGTGCGTACGCCGTCCATGGTACATTAACCGGGGATGACCCCTCGTGTTATCTAAAATCCAATCTTTCAGGGAGTGCCGTATGAAAACTCTATTATTATTGCTGTTGGCGTTACCATCGTTGTGGAGCAGTGAAAAAATCTTTGTCGTCGAGCGGGAAAATTCCTCTCTCGCGGTCATTAAAAACGGAATTCTCAACGATCGCATTGAAAATATGCGCAATACCAATCATGCCACCGTAAAATTTGCTGAACATGATGGCTATATGATTACGAGAGATGGATTTGTGATCAAATTTGATCCTGAAACGAATACGAAAATAGCCGAATACCAAACGAGTAAAAGTGCTATCGGATTTGTGGTCGAACCAACGTTTGTCGCAGTGGCAAATTATGATAACAAAACGGTTGAAATTTTAGACCGTAACCTAAAACCAATACAAACGATTCAAACGGGTTCCAAAAATGTTGGGATTAAAACCTATAAAAATAAAATGATTTTTGCCTTGATGGACAAAGATGAATTGTGGGTTTTAGAAAATAGCGGGAACAAAGAACCCTCATTCTCATTGGTTAAAAAGTTTGAAGCCGTAGGAGAGATTCCTTTTGATGCGATGATTAAAAACAACCTCTACATTGTTGGCTTTTTTAACTCTCCGTGGGTGGGGGTCGTTGATTTGGAGTCGATGAGCTACAAAAAAGTTCCGATGAATAAAGAGGAAAATAAACCCGTTTTAAAAGTCCCTCATTTTGGTTTTTGGAGCATCGGCGATCATACGATTTTTATCCCCAGCGTCGGTGAATCTGCGGTTATGGCATTTGATAACGATTTCAAATTCTTGGCTCGAATCCCTACTGAGGGACTTCCTGTATTTACGGCGCTGAGTCCTGACAAAAAATTGTTGGCAGTGACGTTTAGCGGCAAAGAGTTCCCGGTGGTTCAAATCATTGATACGACAACATTAAAGATTATTCAAACTCTTAGATTTGAGGGAACGGTATTGCACGTACGATGGAGTGATGTATCCCCCAAACTCTTTGTTGCCGTCAATACTGCCGATGAAGTACAAATTCTCGATACAATGACGTGGGAAAAACGGGGATCCGTTCCCGTAAAACGCCCATCAGGAATATTTTTATACCAAGACTCAAAGGAGATCAAATGAGCGGCAAAGTCTATTTAACAGGGGCTGGCCCCGGTGATCCAGAACTCTTAACGATCAAAGCGCGACGTGCGATTCGTCAAGCCGATGTTATCCTTTATGATAATCTTGTCAATCCTGAAATACTGGATGAGGCGAAAAAAGATGCGATTTTGATCTATGTGGGCAAAGAAGACAAACATCACACCATCCCGCAAGAACAGATCAATGCCATGCTAGCCGATTATGCACTCAAATACGACAAGGTTGTTCGACTCAAAGGGGGTGACCCGCTGGTGTTTGGACGGGGTGGCGAAGAAGCCCTCTTTTTAGCGGATCAGGGAATTGCCTTTGAATTTATTCCGGGGATCAGCTCCGCCCTTGCCGTTCCTGCGTATGCCGGCATCCCTGTAACTCACCGAGGGATTAACACCTCTTTTCGGGTGATGACGGGACATCAGGCTGCGTGTCATAAATGCGGTAAAGATCACGGTTTTGATGCCGGAAAGTTGCGTGAAAATGAAACGCTGGTCATTTTAATGGGGTTGCACGGGCTGGAAAAAATTGTGGAGTCACTCATTAAAAATGGCGCTGCAACCACTATTCCCTGTGCCGTTATCGAAAATGGAACACGAAAAAATCAAAAAACCGTTGTTGCCACGTTGGAAACGATTCTTGAAGCCTCTAGCGGTATGGGTTCACCTGCGATTGTGGTTGTAGGGGAAACGATATCCTTGCATGAACAATTGCAGTGGTTCAATCTGGAGAATGGCAATGACTAGCGGTGATTTTTTAGCGACCCTCCAAGAGGGATTTCCTCTTTGCGAGCGTCCATTTTTAGAGTTAGCAAATCGATTGAACGCTACCGAAGAAGAGGCAATTGAACTCTATTCACAACTCAAAGAAGAAAAGATAATCCGCCAAACGTCCGCCATTTTGGACACGAAACGGCTGGGGTATCTCTCCTCTTTGGTTGCCTTTGAGGTGGATGAAGCCCATATCGATGATGCCGCTGCACTCATCAGCACCCATCCGGGAGTGAGTCACAACTACAAAAGAGCTCACTCCTATAACCTTTGGTTTACGATTGCCGTACCGCCTGATTCTGCCCTTGGATTGGAGGGGACCGTTGCCTTGCTTGCACAAAAAGTGAGAGCGAAGCGTTCAATGCTCCTCCCGACGTTAAAGATGTTTAAAATTTCCGTTAAACTCGATACGAATAAGACCAAAGAACTCAAAGAAAAAGTGATCAAAAAAGAGATCGTTCCCATAGAACTAACGTCATTGCACTATCAAATTATTGCGCAGATACAAGAAGATCTAACCCCTTGTACCGAGCCATATGCTGAAATGATTGCCCATTTAGGGATCGACACGGCTCTCTTCTTTGAATGTATCCATGATCTCTCGCGTGGAGGGTATATGCGTCGCTATGCCACCATTCTCAATCACCGAAATGCGGGCTTTGTAGCGAATGCAATGGTCGTATGGGATGTAGACGATGAGGTTGGTGAAGAAATAGGTGCCAAAGCCGCTGAGTTTTCCGCCGTATCGCATTGCTATTTGCGCCCGCGCTTTGAGGGATGGGATTACAATCTTTTCACCATGACCCATGCTTCATCGCTTGAAGAATTGGAAGCGGTGATCGATCAGATGGGAAAAGAGTTGGGGGCTCGCGATCATTTTGTTCTCACTTCGTTGCATGAATACAAAAAAGTACGGATTAAATATTTCACTCCCGATACCTATGCGTGGGAATTACCATTTAGACTAGGAGCAGCATCATGACACATTTTTTTTCTATGGAATTACCGTATATTTCTATCGCCTTATTTATCCTTGCGGTGACCCTTTTTATCGGGACCCGATCGTTTATTTCTCCGTTTGTGCTACGACGCTTTCTCCCTGCCTTGGCTGTTTTTTTAGCACTCGCCATTGGTTTGCATTTTAAGACGACCGAAGATAGAGCCGTCGAGGTTAAAGCGGCGTTTGAAAAAGGGCAAGTCATTTTGTGTTCGGAGCGACGAAGTAAAATGGGGGATCGAAATATCGAAGTAGAGAGCGGAGCGCTGTGGAGAAGTGACGGAGAATTTTTTATCAACAGTGAGGGGAATAAATTTTCGATACGGCAGTGTATTGTGAAATAATACCGTCTACTTTTAATAATTAACTGACCTTACGCACTTTTTGTTTTACAATTCTAAAAGTAGCTTTTTTTCTTCGTCATTCCCGCGAAGGCGGGAATCCAGCTGTGCTTTGATGGAGATGGATTCCCGGGTCAATCCCGAGGATGACGAGAGTATTTTCGTTAATGGGACTTGGTATAAGAAACTTAAATTTTAACGATAGAGGTGATGGTGTATAATCTTCTATTTTAGTTGAGGATTTTTGTCATGTTGCTAAGTGATCTCGTTACCTATAAAAATGATCAATTGAGTCTTGATGCGACATTAAACGATGCGATTGAACAGATGGACTGCGAAGATGAGAGCTATGTTGTGCTGATGGATCGCTCCATAGTCATGGGAATTTTAACCCTCAAAAATATTATGGAACTGTACGCACAAGGTGTTGAGAAAGAACGTAAAGCAATTCATTTTGCCGGCTATCCTGTTCTATCGATTCACAATAATCGCCCTATCGATATGGCAGTAGAGATCATGATTGATCATGAAATACGTCATATTGTACTGATTGATGAGAACGATCAGTATGTCGGCACCCTTACTGAAAATAATATCCTCCACTATTGTGAAAAGAATCCCCAAGCCATTAATGAAAGCATCCCGTATAGATGTCTGCGAAATCGATCCTTGCACAAAGAGTACTCTGCTAGTACAGAAGAGTTACGACTTGAAGCCAAGCTGCGCGATGCTAAAGCGACGTATAATCTTCTGGGTATTGCCTTTTGTGAAATAGTCGATTTAGGGGAGTCTCAGATTATCAAATGGCTCAATGCGGAAGCAATGTTGACATTTCAGGTCAAAATTGACGATCCGGTATCCCGAATGGTCGGGGTAGAGAATTGGGATCGTTTGATGGAAGCGTTTCGAGTGCACAGAGGGGTTGAACACGAACAAATTGAGGTGAATGGTCGTATCTATGAGTTGACGCTGATGGAAGCAGAGGTGAATAATCAATCGCTTATGAAGCTTTTTTTAAACGATGTGAGTGATTTGGTCCGGTTGAGTGAAGAACTTTCTATCTCATTAAATCATGCAATAGAGTTGGAAAAGGAAAAAAGCAAACTCTATTTGGAGGTTGCATCGGTGATGTTCTTGGTGTTGGATAGGGAGGGGAAAATTGTCCTTCTTAATCCTAAGGGGTGTGAGATACTCGGGGTAACCAAAGAGGAAGCGATCGGAAAAGATTGGTTTGATATGTTTGTGCTCAAGGAACAAGTTTCTCGATCAAAAGAACTCTTTTCTACTATTGTTGAAGGGCAACAAGAGATCATAGAATATTATGAAAATAAAGTGCGTACCAAGAGCGGTGAAGAGCGGATCATTGCATGGCACAACGCATTATTGCGGGATTCCAGCGGAAAGATAAGCGGGACCTTTTCGTCGGGTGACGATATTACGAAAATCCAAGAATCGGAAAAAGAGATTCAGCGAATGGCCCACTATGATGCCCTGACCAATCTACCTAATCGGCTGCTGTTGAGCGCCAGACTCGAACACTCCATTGCCCGAGCCGAGCGCGAAAAAACCAAGCTTGTCGTGCTGTATGTGGACATTGATAATTTTAAAGACATTAATGAATCGTACGGATACGGCGTAGGGGATTTCATTATCAAACACGTATCTTCTAAGATGGAAGCATTGATTCGCCATGAAGATACGATCAGCCGAATCGGAGGGGATGAGTTTGTTATTCTCCTCGAACAGATTCAAGATGTTAGCGAATGTGAACGTACTTTAAAACACATTATGGACTTATTTAACGAAGTGATTACTACCCCTGAGGGAGATTTAAAACTAAGTGTCAGTATTGGTATTTCTCTGTATCCTGATGATGGTGAGAGTGGCGAAACATTGTTAAAAAATGCCGATATCGCCTTGCGCCGAGCAAAAGAGGAGGGAACGAGCAGTTATTGTTTTTTTACTCAGGAGATGAGTGTGCGATTACTGGAGCGGGTATTGATGGAGCGTGAGCTTCGTCGTGCGGTAGAGGATAAAGAGTTTATTGTTTATTATCAGCCTCAAGTCGATCTTGTATCCGGTACGGTTATTGGTGCAGAGGCGTTGGTTCGGTGGCAGCATCCGTCATTGGGTATTGTTCGTCCGGATGTCTTTATCCCCCTTGCAGAGAGTAATCATCTCATTATCCCCATAGGGGAAGAGGTATTGGCACAATCGTGCAAGGCGGTAAAAAAATGGAAAGAAGAGGGGCTCTTTGAGGGGAGAATTTCCGTCAATGTCTCGGGAAAACAGTTTGAGCGTCCCGATGTGGTAAGTGAACTTTATAAAATCATTACGGAAAGCGGTTTGGATTCACAGTTTGTGGAACTGGAAATTACCGAGAGTGTCCTGATGAGCAATCCCAAGGTGTTGGGAGAAAAATTGATTGCACTGAAGCGGTTAGGGATAGAAATAGCGATTGATGATTTCGGTACCGGGTATTCGAGTTTGAGCTATCTCAAAGCATTTCCGATCGATAAGCTCAAAATTGATCAGTCCTTTGTCCGGGGACTTCCGGAGAATGATCAGGACAGTGCTATTGTCAAAGCGATCATTGCAATGGCAGAGGCTCTAGGATTTACAACGATCGCCGAGGGGATTGAAGAACTCAAACAAGCAAAATTTTTACAAGAGCATGGATGTATGCAAGGGCAGGGCTACATGTATGCACGACCATTGGATGAAAAGGCGTTTGAAGCCTTTTTGATTAGAGAAGGCCATCGGAACACGTCCCGATAGAGGCAGAAATTTATACTATTTCTCTTTCATAATGGCGTCGCAGCCATGCATCGAGAGGATACATGATTCGATAAAGTATCGGAACGATAAACAATGCAAGCAAAGTTGAGCTGATAAGCCCTCCTATGATGGCAATCGCCATAGGGGCATTGCTTTCATGTCCGGCTCCCTCACCAAGGGCAAGCGGCAGCATGGCAAAAATCATGGCAAATGTGGTCATGAGAATAGGGCGTAGCCGTTTTTCACCCGCTTCTAAAAGCGCTTCATTGACAGGTTTTCCCTGTTTGATCGCAGCATTGGCAAAATCGACGACCAAAATAGCATTCTTTCCGACCATCCCCAGCAGTAAAATAATTCCGATCATGACGAAAATACTGAAAGGGTTCCCCGTTAGGTACAAGGCGAGAATAACTCCCGTAAAACTCAGCGGCATCGCCACCATAATGATGAGAGGCTGGATGAGCGATTCATAGAGTGCAGCAAGGATAAGATAGATCAAAATAACTGCCAGCCCTACCGTAAATCCAAATGCCGAAATCGTCTCCTGCATCCGTTCAATGTCTCCTGTATAGCGATAATGATACCCTTCTCCCAGCATGGCGGGGAGTTTGGAGTCGATCATCGTTACAATGGTATCCAACGGGGCACCGTCGAGATTCGAGGTCACTAAAATCTTTCGTTCCCGATCGAAGCGGTTGATGGAAGCGGTTCCTTGGGTTGTTTCAAGATTGACCAGTCCATCAAGCGAGATTAATTCTCCTGAAGCGCTTTGTATCTGTATTTTTTTAAGATCATTGATGGTTCTGCGGTATTCATCCCCATTGCGCAAGGTTATGTCGAATTGGCGACCTTCCTGCTCGAAATTTGAGATGGCGCTGTCACTTGAATAAGAAGCGTTAATGGCATTGGAAATCGCTTGAGCGGTAATACCAAGCCGTTGAGCACTCTCTCGATTAATAGTGATACGAATCTCTGGTTTTCCGGGTTCAAAATCGCTGTCATTGTCGGTCGTTCCATTGCTGTCTTTGAGCAATTGCATCAATGCAGCTGATTTGCTTTCCAGCACTTTGAGATCAGCTCCCGTGAGGACAATCTGGATAGGAGCATTGCTCTCGCCCGTATCGATAGGGGGGACATCTTCAACGCTGATGATGAGATGAGAATACGCTTTGAATTTGTTACGATAAAACCCGATAATGGATTCAAGACCCGCGCGTTGTTCAACCGGAAGCAGTTTTGCGTAAATCATCGCTTTATGCGCTTCTTTCGCCGGATTGTAGCCGATGGTTAAGACAACGGTTTTGATCCGTTTATCTTGTTGCAGTGCATGTACCAGCGGTTCCATCTCTTTTTTCATCGCTTCAAGCGAAATTCCTACGGGGGCTTTGACCATGACGCGCATTTCAGACATGTCTTCCATCGGAACAAAGGTTCCGCCTACTTTTCCTGCGAGAGAAAAAGAAAAAATAAGTACAGCAATGGCAACGATAAGGGTTGTCCACTTGAAACGAATCAAAAAGGCTAAAAGTTTTCGGTAAAAATGATCGACTTTTTGGAACATCGGTTCGGTTTTTTCCCAAAAAGCATTTTCTTTCCCGCTGAGGAGTCGTGCCCCTATCATCGGGATAAACATGATGGCGACAAAATAGGAGATAAGGACACCGGATGCCACCGTCATAGCAAATGAGTTAAAAAATTTCCCGACAATTCCTCCCATGAAAGCAACAGGGACAAAAACGGCAAGGAGCATCGCCGAAATGGCCAAAACGGAAAAAGCAACCTCTTTTACCCCTTCAAACGAGGCTTGTAAAGGCTCCATTCCCTGCTCCATTTTTTTAGAAATATTTTCGATGATGACAATAGCATCATCGATAAAAATCCCAATGGCGAGAGTCAAACCGATTAACGTGAGGCGGTTGAGATCGTACCCCAACACGTCGATCAGTGCAAAGGTTCCGATGATAGAGGTGGGAATCGCAAGGGCGGAGATGAGGGTTGCGGTGAGATTGCGTAAAAAGAAAAAGACGATTAACACCGCCAAAAGGGCGCCGAAGATGAGATCGAATTTGACATTGTCAATATTGATAAGGATTTTATCGGATTGATCTTCGATGAGTTGCAAAGAGTAGGTATTTGATGCCAATGCACTCAGTGAAGGGATCGCATTTTTTACCCCTTTGATCACTTCTAAATCATTGGCCCCCGATATTTTTTGCACTTCCAGCAGTACCCCTTCTGACCCATTGTACGCGGAGTAGCTTTTGGCATCTTTGAGGCCGTCTTCGACACGGGCGACATCTTCCAAACGCAGTCCAGGAGCGATGAGAAGTTTTTTCAGAGCATCGATACTCATGGCGTCACTGCGTGTTTTAAGAACCAATTCATTGTGTGCAGAGATCAGTTTACCCCCGCCTGATCGAATATTTTCACGTGCAATCAGGTTTTGAAGTTCATCGGAGGAGAGTCCGTATTTGTTGAGGAGAAAAGGATTGGTAAAAATACGGATTTCACGATCACGATATCCTACAATCTTAACATTCGCAACACCCTCAATGCGTTGAAGTTTAGGTTTTATTTTTTCATCGGCAAAGCGCATCAAGGCAACATTGTCACCCGTTTTGGTACTCACAAACAGTTTGATGGACGCGGCACCGGAAACACTCACTTTTTGGACAATGGGAGATTCAATATCACTGTCAAGACGGATGGTTCCCACTTTGTCGCGAACATCGTTGGCAGCTTCTTCGATGTCTTTTGTCAGTTCAAATTGAACTGTGACGACACTGAGACCTTCGTAGCTCGTTGAGATCAGTTTGTCGATTCCATCAATCCCTGAAACGGCCTCTTCGACTTTATCGGTGACTTTGGATTCTACGGTTTCTGGATCGGCACCCGGATACGATGTTTGTATCGTGACAATCGGAAAATCGATATTGGGGAAGAGGGCGACGGGCATGGCGCGAAAAGAAATCAGTCCAAATACGATAAAGGTCATGACGAGCATTAGCGTCGTTATGGGACGGTTGATAGCAAATTTATACATGATTATTTTCCAATGATATACGCCTCACCAAAAAGCCCTGGGGCAATTTTGGACGTGAGGACTTCAGCCGTTGCTTTACGGCTTTTTGGGTTGATTGTTGGATAAAGTTTGACGATAGTGCCATTGCGCCATTGATTTTCGCCATCAATGCGGTAACGAACGGCAGATCCTTTTTTAACCTTACTCAGATATTTTTCATCAAATTGAACGATTAGTTTGACGGCTCCGTCACTAATGAGTTTAAAAAGGGGGATCGATCCACCGCCAACCCCATCCCCTAGCTCAACATTGCGTTCAGAAATAATCCCGTTAAACGGAGCGCGAAGACGTGTTTTCTCGACGAGGGTACTTTGATAACGTACTTGCGCTTTGGCTTCCCCGAGTGCTGCGGAGGATTTTTGGTAGATAAGGGTGTTTTGATCCATGAGTTCGGCATCAATCACACTTTCGACTTTTTTGTATCGATTGTAGGTTTGTTTTGCAAACTGCTCTTCGATCTGCGCTTTTTTGAGACTCTCTTTGGCCAAAGTAACCCCTGCCGTAAGATTGTCGTTATCGATTTCGAGGAGAATATCCCCTTTTTTGACATGGCTTCCGACATCGACACGGAGTGTTTTAACTACCCCTGATGTTGTGAGGGCCAAATTGGCTTCTTTAGCGGCAACGACATCAAAGGTCGCATAAATATCTTCACCCATCAATGAGGTGATGAGGAGGAAAAAAGATAGTAGATATTTCATTGTACAAACTCCTTCGGGTCTAATCCCGCATAATAGTAATAGGCCGCATAGGCATAGTTGAGAGAACGTTTGGCGCGGGTTAGCTGATTGGTGGTATCCGTCAGTGAATGGAGGGCATCCAAATACGTGATGTAGTCGACAATACGTGCTTCGTATTTTTGTTTGACCGCATCAAAGGTTTTTTGGGATGCGTCAAATGCACTTTGTGCCGCGTCAATCATAATACGGGAACGCTCCACATTGCGGATGGTCATGTGTACATTATGCTGAGCTTCTTTAGATGCATACGCCAACTCGCTTGTTTGTGCCTGTGCCTGTGCTATCAAAGCCTGTTTGGCAGTAGAAGCGGATGAAAAATCGATTAGGTTCATGGTGAGGGATGCCGTCAGTTTATTTTGGGTATCGACACGCATAGACGCAATGGGATCATTATAATAATCATAATACGCGTATTGATCTTCGATTTTGATGGTCGGCAGATACCCGGCATCGGTTTTCTCGGCTTCAAACTTCTTGGCATCACGCGAATATCGCAAAGCCTTTAGCGTATCGAGTTCTTCCGTTTTGGTCAGTGCCGGCTCGATCACGCGTGAGGGTTTAAGATCGGAAATTTTTTGGCTGGAGATAATCTCTAAATCCCCTTTTTGCTGATCGGCTTGGTATTTTAAATCTTCCAGACCATACTGCGCATTGGAGAGTTCAGAACGCATTCGCATCAGAGTATCTTCACTCGCAAGCCCGGCACTTCGGAATTTTTCAAGTCGACCAAGCTGTGCGCTTAGCTGATCCCGCATCAGGATATTGGTATCAATCTCATCGAGTGTGTTTTGCAATTCAAAATAGCGCTGTATCACTTGGAGGGTCAACGCTTTTTTCCCTGCTAAGAGATCATAGCTGGCTGCGTTTTTAAAAGCATCACTTTGGTTGATTGTATTTTCACGTTTAAACCCGTCAAAAACGATCATTTCCGCTTTGACTCCTGCCACAGCACTGCGCTTGGCATCGAATCCTCCCGTACGATCGACAAGAGAGGCATTTGCAAAAGCGTCAACCCGAGGAAGGTAGGAGTTTTTGGTAGATTGATGGCCTAAAGCAGCAGCAGAGGCTCGCTGTTCCAAGCCCATGATCTTTTCGTTGCGGTGTGCCGATTCGATGAGAGAAGGGAGGGTTGTCTGCGCATACAGTGCAGATGCTGTGAGTAGGAACCAAATGTGTCTCATAGATTTTCCTTTACGAGGGTTAAAAAGAGATTATGCAGAGGAATACTCTTCGCAGCGAGATCGACAGCTGGGGAATTTAACCAAAGTTTGACTTCAGCATGGCAAAGCCCCTCTAACAGATATGCCAACTCTATGGGTGAGCGTGAGGGCTCAGGGGGCTGAATGGGTTGGATGAGTGACGCTAGATAATCGTAAATTTTTCGAATGGGATTGGCTTCGCCTGAAGTGAGAACGTAGTCAAAGACGGGGTTGTTGATGAGGTAGGTATCGATTGCTTTATGCTTTTGGATACAGATATCAAAGCGCATGGTTATAAAATGGAGAAGCTTTTCGTCAGCGGAACCATCTGTAGGGGTTGATATGAGAAGTTGTTCTAAAAACAGATCGATTTGATGCTGTATGTACGCCATGTAGAGCTGATCTTTTGACTCAAAAATTGTATAGATAGTTCCGACTGATATTTTTACCTCACGGGCCAGATCGGTGATTTTCATCGTTTGGTATCCGTGTTCTTCGAATATTTTCGCTGCTGCTTCGAGAATCGTATCCCGTTTGAGCGCGTGAATTTTGTCATGGAGCAATTTTGACACGCAGTATCCTTCCTACTATAGTTACAACAGTATAGGCCAGAAGTATTAAATTAGAATTAAATTACTCAAAATGAATTAAGTTCATTTTCTCTTTCAATAATCGTATATAGAAAAAGGAGAATTGACATTAAATTTTGAGAATGGAAGAAATTCATAGCGAAAAGATGCATTTACCCTACCGCTTGGAGAAGTTCTTTTGCTACAATGATGGTATTAGATTAGAAGGATTGAAAATGGCCTATATTATGCAACTAAAACATTTGATTAAAAGCGAATTGATTCCCGATGTTGAGGATCACATCGATGAGCTGTTTGAGGGGATTGCTTCTGCTAAAGATGCAACACCGCAAGAGCGCATAGACCTAGAAGAGATGCAAGCACTTCGAGATGAGTACAAAGAACTGCTTAAAGAGCTTGATAGCGGCGATATTGATGAGGAAGAAGCCGAACAGCTTTATACTGAACTCACCGCGATGCGTGAGGGTAGTGACGAAGATGAAGAGGATCTCGGATACGATGAAGACGAGGATGAGGACGAAGATGATTACGATGAGTTTGATATTGATAAAGAAGACGATCAATATTAATGGCAAAGTATATTTTACTGGACACTGAAACGACCGGCGCGGGAGAAAACGACCGCGTTATACAGTTGGGATTTATGGTTCTGGATGGGAAAAACGTTCAGGTCCATAATGATCTGTGTTCCAGTACCGTCCCTATCGGATATGGGGCGATGGAGGTTCATGGTATTACTCCCGATGCAATCGAGGGAAAACCGTCCTGCAGCGAAACATCAGCCTTTAAGGCGTTGAACGATCTCAATAGCGCTGACAATGTGATGATTATCCATAATGCCCCCTTTGATTTGGGGATGTTGGCAAAAGAAAACTTCACCTCAAAAATGCGTCTGATCGATACACTCCGATGCGCCAAGCATCTTTTTGATGAAGAGGAAGCGCACCGATTGCAGTTTTTCCGGTATCGCTTGGGACTTTACAAACTGGAGCAGGCGGAAGCGGATGCGCTGGGCATTGTGGTCAAAGCACATGATGCGATCGGCGATGTTCTGGTGCTGAAGCTTTTTCTCACCGAATTGCGTAAAAAACTCACCGAACGTTTCGGAGCCGTCAATCCCATTGATAAAATGGTGGAATTGACCCAAACGCCTGTATTTATTACCAAGCCTTTAAAATTTGGTAAACATAAGGGTAAAACACTAAGCGAGATTGTGGCAGCCGACAAGGGATATTTGTCGTGGATGCTTGCCAATATGGAAAATCTCGATGAAGATATGAAATACAGTATTGCTAGGGTGTTGGAAGGTTAACGCAACACATAGCTCAGGGGAACGGTGATCCGAACCGATTTGGAAGGTTTCGGAAACTTGGAGGCTGTTTTTTCGATCAGTGATACGGCATCTTCATCCAAAATTTCAAACCCTGAACTCTCCACCACCTTCACATTCTCCACACTTCCGTCCGTACCCAGCGAAAACGCAATCCGAACTTCCCCCTGCATTTTTAATTTTTGTGCTATTTTTGGATATTTGAGATTTTGAAGCAATAGTCCTCTGATCTCTCCTAGATGGGCATTTAAAAACTCTTTTTCGACATTGACGGGAGGGGGTGGAGGCGTTGGTGCTACCGCAGGAGCTTTCGGCGTTTGGGTAGGTATAACAGCGGGAGCTTGTACGGGTGGCTGAGATTGTGTTTGGGGTATTGGGTGAGATACCGTGGGAGCAGGGGTTATTTTTGCTATCGGAGATTTGGTTACAACACTCGGCAAAGGAAAGGATTTTGGGATAGGGGTAATGGTTTGTTTTGGCGGTACTGCAGGCAATGGAGCCGGAATGACAGGGGTTGGTTTTTGTACGCTATGGGGTACAAAAGAGGAAATATGGATTTTTAGAGGTTCAGGTGATTTTTTCGGGGCATCGTGCAAGAACCAAAAAAGAAAAAGCCCAATCGCAAGGGTATGAATAAAGAGCGAAATGCCGAGAGGGTAGACTTTTTTGCGATCCAAGAATAGAGCCTAAAAGGTTGTTTTGGTTGAAGTGGATATTTCACTGAGACGGTATGCCGCGTCGACATGACCGCTGCGCATTGCTTTTTTCCACCATCCCATAGCGGCTTCAATGTTTTTTTCAACCCCTTCGCCATAGAAATAGATCATTCCCAAATAAAATTGAGCCTCGTCATTGCGTTGATACGCTCCAAGCGGATAGAGCAGCAAGTACGCTTTTTCATAATCCCCAGCATCATACGCAGCAATTCCATCAGCAAGCGAGTCGGTCATCAATCATCCTTTAAAGTAGTAAGCATATTATACACGCGCACTATTTTTTTAGGCTTTAGGATTATAATACGCGAATGAACTATGACGAATTTTATGGAAAATCGATACTGTTATTAGGGAAAACGCGCTCACTGAACGCGAATGAGTTTGCAACGTTGTTGAAACTGCACGATATAACGCTTCAAACACGTTTTGAGGAGGGTGTTGCCCTCATCATCGAGGGGAAACTGATGAACCCTCTTGAGCAGATCGAGAGCACGCGATTGTATGAGCTTCAGGCGGCTCCCATCGTCGATATTACGTCAATCGAAAAATGGCTTTGCACCTCCATCGAACCCAATCGATTGTTGATGAGCCTCAAACTCTCGCGAGACCATGACCGCCTCTGCGACTTTATACAAAACCCGTACATCACCGACGCGTTGTTTTTCAAACTGTTGAAACTGTATGATTGGCACAATGAGGGGCTGTTTGACAATGATAGCAACCGCGATGTGACCGCCGCAATTATCGGGAGATTTTACGTCGATTTAGAGCGTAACCATAATGTTCAGTATGCGATGAGCGGGTTAGCCCATTTGGTGGAAAAATACGGGAATGCAGAGCTCATAACTGCCATTTCACAGCTTTCTCCGATAGCAAAAGAGTTAAAAATCCCGAATGATCCGTCGCTTAAAGGGGTGCTGGATGCGATGGCATTGCACAGCAATACCCCTGAGCCGCTGTTACGCTCTCTTCTCAAAGAACGCGCTTATTTGGTGGCACATCGGGAACCGTTGGCATTGGAAAAAGAACTTCTTGCTTTGGAGGATGAGACTATTCAGAGGACTTTGGCACAAAATGTTATGTTGTCGCAAGAGGGGGCAGATATTTTGGAACAAAAATATCCTGAGTTGATTGCGGCGTTTACTCCTCTGGATGAGGTGCGCTTTGAACGGTTGATGAAATCCGTCATCCCGTGCTTGATACGGGATCCATTTATTGTATTGGATTCCGTGTCGGAGCACGGAATGACGGAGAATGGGTACGGGATGACAGAAGATGAGTACGGGATGACGGTGATAGTCGCTTTGGCTTCAAATAGTACTCTCACGGTATCGATGCAAGAGAGATTGATGGAGATGAAAAATGACGCTGTTTTTTCCGCACTTGCCCAAAATTCTTCTCTTCTCCATGACCATTTAGAGACTCTTTTTTCTTTGAATCATTACAGCGTAGAACTTGCCGCAAATTCTTCTCTTTCGCAATATCATCTCGAAACGTTGTATGGTAGAGGTGAGGGTGAAATTCTCAAAGCACTCAGCGTAAACATCTCCACCCCGGTAGCTATTTTGTACCAACTCTCACTCGATCAGCGGTATGAGAGAGGTGTGAAAACCAATCCATCATTCGGAAAACACATACAAACCACTAATCTAGGATGGAATTAATGCGAAGTTCAGAAACCATTACAACGATGCGCTCGATGATCGAGGCAAAAATTCCCACCTTTTTATGGGGTCCTCCCGGTATCGGAAAATCATCGATTATCAAACAAATCGCACACGATGCCGGGATTGAGTGTATCGACTTACGCCTTTCTCTAATGGATCCGACCGATCTCAAAGGGATTCC
>JAUYSQ010000249.1 GCA_030696285.1 Sulfuricurvum sp.
ATCCGTGAGAGTCGTTTTGCGCAATAATGCTATTTTCGTTCAAGGTGGCTCGAACACCCTCGAAGAGCCGTGGATGGAAAATTTTTTCGATCACCATATCCACAATACCCTCTTTTTGGACAATGGGGTATTGGTATTGAACAACGAAGGTTCAGCGAAACAAAAAAAAGAATTCCTCGACACTCTTAGCGATTGCTATACCACGTCCAATGATTTGGCCAGCCCTTTTTATCGCCGATCACTGCGTAAATGCAAAAGTGCAGCCGTACGGATCGAAGTGCCGTACCAAAAATCAGAAAAAATAGATGTCGAACTCTATGCGTTTGATCCTAATCGGGTAAAAATAACCTTTTTGACGCAAAACCGCTGGGTGATGCGCTATCTTAAGCAACAGCTCTCCTCTCTCGTCATCGATAGTACGTCAACCAATATCCATATCGATGTGAGCACGATGTCGGCTAAAGCGCGTTTGGAAAAAGCACTTAATCGTCGTGAAGTACTCCATTATCAGATCAATTATCGTTATGATGATGCGTTTATGAGTAGACTCTATGGGCATTATAATGGCTGGGGAGAGGGAAGCGATGCAATCGATCGAATGATTCGATATCATGCAATTTTTGAGATTCCGATCGGAGCTGCTTCGGAAGATTTGAGAAAAAGATATCATCAACTGGCTAAACGTTATCACCCCGATCGTTTTCATACAAAAAGCCCGGAAATAATTAATAAATATACGGAAAAGTTTAAACTTTTACAAGAAGCGTATGACGCACTCAAAGCGGCAAGCTAACTTCTTTTTAGAGAGAAGCGAGTGCTGCTGATATTTTTTTGAGGGTTTCATTCACCATTGTGGCATAGCTCGTTAATGTATCACGATAGTGTGAGGTCAGCGGTGCTCCATTCTCTAGTTCCTCCAAAACGGTTATCATCCCTTGTAAAAAATCGCGATGTTCAGCACACTGATGACAGACAGTTGTATTTACACACATCCCTTCATTCATCGAAATGTATGCAGCTTGAGTCGCGTCACTGAGTTTTGTAAAATAAGCGGTATCCGTTGATGTTTTATCGTTCAAAAGTGCTTGAACATCTTGAAACTTTGCGTAGGTATCACTGATGATATTGAACATCGTTTTCTCCTGTTTCTTAAATAAATTTAGCTTATTATAACAAATTTTTAAAAAATCAACATAGACACGGAGCAATTTGCTACAATATCAAAAAGTGCTGTGGAGAGATCAATGCAATTTCGCTATATAGGGCGCACAGGTTTGCGTGTATCGCCGATTTGTCTGGGGACGATGACGTTTGGCAGTCAATGCGATGAAAAAAATGCGTTTTCGATTATGGACAAAGCATACGATGCGGGGGTCAATTTTTTTGATACGGCAGAGCTTTATCCCGTCCCTCCGGAGGCAAAACTCGCAGGGCTTACTGAAGAGATGGTAGGAAGATGGCTTAAAACCAAACCTCGTGATAGCCTTATTCTGGCATCCAAAGTGGCTGGTGCGGCATCAGGATGGTTCGTCCCTCCGATACGTCATGGATTTACGGCGGTCGATCGGTTTCATATCGAACGCGCCATTGAGGGGTCGTTAAAACGTCTTGGGACGGATTATATCGATCTCTATCAGATGCATTGGCCTGATCCGATCGTCCCTATTGAAGAGAGTTTAAGGGCGTTCGATGCGCTGGTACAAAGCGGAAAAGTGCGTTATATAGGAACTTCCAATGATACGGCGCATGGAATTATGAAAGCCGCTATGACCTCAAAATACGAGAAATTAGCCCGTTTTGAGTCAGTACAAAATAACTTTTCACTCCTCAATCGTCGTGATCTTGATGGAGTGAGTGCCGTGTGTAAAAGTGAAAATATTTCATTGCTCCCCTATTCACCGTTGGGTGGCGGAGTGTTGAGCGGAAAATACAACCAATCCAGCGTTGCACAAGGACGTTTTAGTGATTATGTAAACTCAACAAACAAACGTCAACGACTCATGGCGGCACGTTTTCTCAACGATAAAACACTGAGCTCGACGCAAGAGTATCTCCGTATTGCTCATGAAGCAGAAATTGACATTGTTACGATGGCGATTGCGTGGAGCAAGCAGTTTGACTTTGTTGCCTCTACGATCATCGGGGCGACAACACCCCAACAGTTGGATGCCTCTTTGGGTGCGATGGATATTACCCTCTCTGATGAGGTGCTTAAAGCTTTGGACGCGGTGCATGCAAAAATTCTCTATCCTATGGGTTAGCCTTCTCATCGTGTTGATGGGAGGATGCGCGACGAAGCAGTACAGTGTGAACGAGCCTAAAATAATTGTTCTCAAAACTCCAAAATTCAAATTTGCCGATATGGGATATCTCCGTTATAGTGATGATGCGGTCGAAGTGGAGCTGTTTACCGCCGGAGTTGCGGTAGAGAAGATTACGATCGACGAGGGTGTATGCGTGAGTGCGGGGTGTATGAGTGAAGAGGCGTTTGTCCGTGAGTATCTTTATAAAGATTATCCGAGTGATACGATGCGCCGTATTTTGCAAAAGGCCCCAATTTTCAGTGGGATCAATACAAGCGAATCGTGTGCTGGTGTGAAGTTTCAGTATATTCGTAATGATGAGATGGATATTGTCTACAGACGCTCTTCAAAAGAGACCTATTTTAAAGACAGGCTCAATGGCTTGATGATCAAAATTACCGATGAGGACAATAGTACACTGGAGGAGCGTCGATGAATGTATCTCCCGATTTTTCTCCGCCGCTTCGTCTGATCGCTCCCTATTTTGTGATCGCAACGCTCTTTTATACGGGTTCGATGGGGATGCTCTTTGGATTGAATCCGAGTATGAACATCCACGATTTTAGAGTTGTCGGATGGGTTCATACGTATATGATAGGGTTTGTGATGATGGTGATGATCGGTGCGATGGGGCAGCTTTCGGTCGTAATCGCTGAGGTGCATCACAAACATAAAAATATTTTCGGATGGATTTGGCCGTTGCTCAGTATTGGGACGGTCGTACTCGTGAGTGGTTTTTACACACAACCATTATTTCTTGTCGTGGGGGGAGGGTTGATTCTCCTTGCCCTGGGACTTTTTGCCCTCAATCTTTTTATAACTCTTATGGGTGCACGACGTAAAACCGATGTAACGGGGGCGATGAAATGGAGCAACCTTTTTTTATTGGCGGGACTTTTTATCGGTCTTTTGATGGCACTCGGATATGCAGGGGTGTTGGAAACGAATCCCTCACGTCTTGTGACTGGGCATATTTTTGCAATTTTCGGAGGGTATGTGTTGCTGAGTATCATGGGCGTGAGTACGGTATTGCTCCCGATGTTCGGAGCATGTAAACGTCCGAGTGACAACGAATACCGTATCAGTTTTTACGCAATGGCATTGAGTGCCGCGTTGGGAGTTGTGAGTATTCTAGTGGAGCAAGAGGGTATCAGAGGGGCGGCTTTGCTCATCGCGGTGGGTGCTTTAGGATACTATGTTTTCTCGATGGTTCGACTTTTCACCTCTAAACCGCGTCGTTATGTCGATATTTGGGAACGTTCCGTTGCCGTAGCCGTGATGATGTTGATTCTCTCTATGGGCGTGGGGGTATCGGGCTACTTTATGGAGAATGAGCGTTGGGTCATGATGGGCTTTTGGCTGTTGATGGCAGGATTTTTTGGCTTTTTGATTAGTGGGCATCTTTATAAAATTGTCCCTTTTTTAGTGTGGTTTGAACGCTTTGCCCCCTACATTGATGAGCGTGACGTTCCTATGTTGCATCAGTTGCTTCCAGAAAAGTGGGCAAACGTTCAGTGGCTATTGGCCCTTTGTGGAGTAACGATATGTACTGCGGCGATCGGCTTTGAGAATACACCGCTTTTGTTGATCGGCAGTCTATTTATGATTGTATCGGGAGGTGTTTTGATGGGAGTTGTATTAAAAGTGCTGCGTTATCGGTAAAAATCTCGGTTGTGTTAAAATAGCACACTTGAAACTAGGAAACCATTATGTCTAAATACGTAGGAGCGCATGTCTCTGCCAGCGGAGGTGTTTTTAACGCTCCCCTAAATGCTATGAAAATCGGAGCACGTGCGTTCGCTCTCTTTACCAAAAATCAAAAACAGTGGGCAGCCAAACCCCTCGACGATGAGACGATCGGGCTTTTTAAAGACAATCTTGCCAAAAGTGGAATTCTTCCCTGTCATATTTTGCCCCACGATTCGTATCTTATCAATCTCGGTCATCCCGAAGAAGAGAAACGAGAAAAGTCGCTTGAGGCGTTTATTGATGAATTGCAACGATGTAGCCAGCTTGGTCTCGATCGCCTGAACTTTCATCCTGGCAGCCATCTCAAGCAAATCAGTGAAGAAGAGTGTATAGACCGTATCGCGGCGAGTATGAATGAAGCGATTAAGACGGTGGAGGGGGTCAATCTCACCATCGAAAATACGGCCGGTCAGGGGAGTAATCTGGGATGGAGATTTGAGCAAATCGCTGCCATTATTGAGCGGATCGAAGATAAATCGCGGGTCGGTGTCTGTATCGATACGTGTCATATGTTTACGGCAGGATACGATATTCGTACGCGAGAAGCGTATGAAGCAACTTGGGAAGAATTCGATAAAATAGTCGGATTCAAGTATCTCAAAGGGATGCATATCAACGATTCAAAACCTGATTTAGGGTCTCACGTCGATCGACACGATTCGCTGGGGAAGGGGAAAATCGGGCTGGATGCGTTTGGCTTTTTAATGAATGATCCTAGAATGGACGATATTCCCCTTGTTCTTGAGACAATCGACGAGACCATCTGGGCACAAGAGATCGAACTACTTTACTCAATGCAGGAGCACTAATGCGAATCATCACTTTATCACTTTTAACGTCCGCTGCACTCATGGCAGGGGGATATGCTATCCCCGAGAGTTCGATCAATGCAACGGCACTTAGTGCGGCGTATATTGCTAATGCTCATGGTGCCGATGCGGCGTATTATAACCCTGCTGCGATGGTCTACAATGTGGATTCAGAATTGCTCGAAGTGGATGCGACATATATAGGGCTCAGTTCGATTGATTTTTCGGGTACAACTGGAAATTACAGTTCTAAGAATGAAAATTTTCTAGTCCCATCGTTTCATTATACCTCCAAAAAATTAGGAGATAACGGGGCGCGTGTCGGATTTAGCATCGTCGTACCGGCAGGGTTATCGAAACGGTGGAGTGATGTTCCTGCGGTGTACAGTGCTGAAGAATTTACGCTCCAAACGATCGAGTTTAATCCGTCTATGGCACTTCCTTTGAGCAGTACGGTGAGTTTGGGTGTCGGATTTCGGGTGATTTCGAGCAGCGGTGTGGTTAAAGCAAGCAGAACGGGTGTCTATTCTCAGGATATGACAGGAGATTCTGTCGATTATGGATACAACCTTGCTCTTATGTATAAACCGACTTCGGCATTAAATTTAGCGGCAACCTATCGCTCTAATGTTGATTTGAGTGTGGAAGGTGATGCTGATTTGATTTATTTACCAGCAAGCTTTAATAAAAATGTCCCTGTTTCAGTGAGTGTTCCTGTACCAGCGGTATTAAATTTTGCGGCTTCCTATACATTTGATGCTGGGACTACGGTTGAGGTTATTTATCAAAAAACATTTTGGTCAGCCTATAAACAATTGAACTTTGATTACACAAATCCAACGGCCGAAGCCGTTTTTGGTACATCTAAACCCAAAAACTGGAAAGATACCAATACTTACCGCCTCGGCTTAACTCAAAAATACGATAAATGGACAGCGATGGCGGGTATCGCGTACGATGAAACCCCGGTTCCGGAAGCAACCCTCGGATACGAGCTTCCCGATTCGGATGCATGGATCGTTTCACTCGGAGGACGTTACCAAATCGACAAATCGTGGAACATCGGTTTGGCGGGACTCATTGATATGAAACAATCGCGGGATGTACAAAATAGCTCAATTAACGGTGAATTTAGCAATGCACGCGCGTATCTCGTTACGGCGGGAATTGAGTACCGTTTTTGATCCGTTACCCGTATCCAAATTTCTATGCAATGCTCTCTAGCGTTGCAGGCGAAAATCCTTCGAAAAAAGCCATTTATATCGAGGGAAAGAGTTATACCTATCAGCAGTTTCTAAACCAGGTTGATCGGTTTGCCCGTGCATTGGAATTGATATGTGTACACAAAGGGGATCGGGTTGCCCTGATCTGTCCCAATGGAATCGAGTTTGTCTGGAGTGTTTTTGCTATCAGTAAATTGGGGGCGATCGTAGTACCTATCAATACCATGCTTAAAAATGAAGAGTATCGTTATATACTCGATGACTGTAGTGCAAAAGTACTGATAACCGGCTCGAAATTTGCCAAGGAGGTTCAATCTCTTGTAACAGAGGTGGACTCGATCGAGCGGGTTATCTGGATCGATCAAGCGCCGACGGTAGATGCAAGCCATTTGATTTTGGAAGAGATCCTTTCCGATCATATCCATCCTCATCTCTCCGCTTCTTCCTCAGAACTTGATGATACGGCGGTGATTTTTTATACTTCCGGAACCACAGGCAACCCTAAAGGGGCGATGATCAGTAATCGAAATCTTTTTTCCAACCTGATTGGAGCGCAAGAGCGGTTTGATCTCAGCTCACGTGACCGTTTTATCGTTTATCTCCCGATGTTTCATTCGTTCACTTTTTCGATTATGGTGATGTTGCCGTTCTTTCTGAGAGGTTCATTGGTAATTGTCCCCTCAATTTTACCTTTTAGCACGATTATTAAACAGACATTACTCAAACAAGTCACTGTTTTTATGGGGGTTCCCGATATTTACAATGCGTTGCTTCGTGCAAAATTACCGTGGTATTTTCTGTGGTTTAACTCGGTGCGCTGTTTTATCTCCGGCGGTTCGGCACTCAGCGAAGATACTTTAAATCGGTTTAAATCGGTCTTCAAGCGCTCTACTATGCTCGAAGGGTACGGTTTGAGCGAATGTTCACCGGCGGTAGCAGTCAACCCTTTTGAGAGACAAAAGAACCTTTCCGTCGGATTACCATTAAGAGGGTATGAGGTGAAAATTGTCAATGACGAGATGATCGAACTTCCCATTGGAGATGTCGGAGAGCTGATTGTGCGGGGGGATTGTGTGATGCAGGGGTATTTGAATAATCCCGAAGCAACATGTGAGACGATTCAAAACGGCTGGCTTCGAAGTGGTGATATGGCAAAAGTCGATGAGGATGGGTACATCTACATCGTCGATCGGATCAAAGATTTGATTATTTCAAAGGGGATCAATATCTATCCTCGTCAAATCGAAGAGCAGATGATGCTTTTGCCATCGATTAAATTAGCCGCCGTCATTGCCCAAACGGATCTCCATAGCGGAGAAGTCCCTATCGCATTTATCGAACTTGAAGAGGGGTTTGAAGATACGACGAGTACCCAAATTAAATCGCAGTTAAAAGAACATTTAGCCGCGTTTAAAATCCCTAAAACCATAACCGTGGTAGAATCTCTTCCCAAGACCGCAACCGGTAAAGTACTCAAAAGGGTACTAAAACAACAAGGAAACCATTGAAATATTTGATTGATTTTTTAGAAAATGAAACCATCGAAGAGAGCCATATTTTTTCACAGCTCAAATGTACGGTCGAAGAGGCAAAGATTTTACAGTTATTAACCCGTAAGTTTCTACAGTCGCAAGAAGATGTTGCCGTTTTTGAACTTCTTCAAGAAATTTATGGAGCAGAAAGCTATGACTATTTGAGCCATTTTGGGGAGATTAAAACCCTTCTTGAATTGGGATGGATTACCCACCACTCATTTACCCCTATCAAAATAAGTGAGCTCTCACAGCTGGAACTTTTCAATACTCCAATAGCCGTTACCTCGATTTTTATGAAGCTCCTCGAAGAGGGCTCGTTAGAGATGACGTTGCCTGAGATTAAACCCTACGCCGATCATTTGGAATATCTCCAAGATCAGTTTTTCCGTATTGAACTCTATCAGAAGATGTCTATTATTCGTCATAGCGGCAATGAACACTCGCTTGGGATCAACCGTATCCAAAATAAACTTGATCTCCTCGAAAAACGGATTGATGAGCGAATTGCCCAAACCTCTCAGGATGTCGTACTGGATCGTTTTTTCAAACAAAAAAAGTTGGAGCCCAAAGAGCAAGTGATATTTTTGGCGTTGCTAAAAGAGGAGTACAGTGCTACCGAAGGGAATTTGCGTGAGATGAATACCCTCATTGATCTTATCAGTTTTGATGATTATGAACGGATTAAAAACCGTGCCCTTCTCGAAGACGGAGCACGTTTAATCAATGATGATGTGATCGATTACGAGGAGATGTTGAATCCTTTCGGCGGTATCAGTCGGGCATTTTACATTGTTGATGAAGTCCTTCAAAGCATTATGCACCCGCAAAAAAAGAAAAAAGCAAGCAAGCTCAAACTCGATATGCTTATTAAAGAGCAAGAAATTTTTGAGCTGATCGAACCAGTCACCTCTCTCGAAAGTGTTGTTCTTAATACGTCTACGGAAGCAACACTGCAAAATCTTATGCGTCAGTTGGATAAAGAGGTGATTTCACGTCTTCATCAATGGGGGGTCAAAGATAAAAAAGCGGGAATTGATGCACGGATTATCTTCTACGGCCCTCCGGGGACAGGAAAAACCCTTACGGCGCATTCCCTGTCGCGCTCCCTCAAGCGTCAGGTATTAAGTTTTGATTGTTCGAAGATCCTCTCAATGTACATTGGAGAGTCAGAAAAAAATGTCCGTAAAATTTTCGATACCTATGCAGATTTGACCAAGCAGACGAAAACCGAACCGATTTTACTCCTCAACGAAGCCGATCAGTTTTTGGCATCACGTTCCAGCGGTGTCGGTTCATCCGCCGATCAGATGCACAATCAGATGCAAAATATTTTCTTAGAGCAAATCGAAAAATTCCAAGGGATTTTGATTGCTACGACGAACTTGCTCGAAAATATTGATAAAGCTTTTTCGCGCCGATTCAACTACAAAATCGAGTTCAAAAAACCGGATCAAAAACAGCGGTTAGAGCTTTGGAAAATGATGCTTCCCAAGCACGCCCCATTTGAGGAAGATTTTAATATCGAAAAGCTTATCCATCACCCATTAACGGGCGGACAGATTAATCTGATCGTAAAAAATACCGCCTACAATGTTGCCGCTCGCGATAACGCCGTTTTTATGCTGAGTGATTTCGAAGATGAGATACGTAAAGAGAAGCAGGGTAGTTTTGACAGTGAAAAATCAGTAGGATTTTTGAATAACTAACTGATGTTACGCACTAAAACGAACTCGTCTGTTTTAGTGGCAGGGACAAATGTCCCTTGCAACCCCCTAAAGCTACGAAAACTTTTGTTTTCGAGAATAACAGGGTATCTTTCACTTTTTTGCGCTTTTAGCTCAGATGGATAGAGCATCGGCTTCCTAAGCTGAGGGTCACAGGTTCGAGTCCTGTAAGGCGCACCATAATTTTTTATCTGTTTCTTTTTGTAACATAATTTAAAATCTTTCCGATAATACACCTTCCTTCTTCTTCTGACCCCTTACTTATGCTTTAAAAGTAGTATTTGCAACAAGTAAAAGCACAGTTTTGTTACATAATTTAACAATTACTATAGAC
Source organism: Sulfuricurvum sp. (assembly GCA_030696285.1). Classification (GTDB taxonomy): domain Bacteria; phylum Campylobacterota; class Campylobacteria; order Campylobacterales; family Sulfurimonadaceae; genus Sulfuricurvum. Next base: position 9,678 of record JAUYSQ010000249.1, read on the forward strand.
AATAAAGCCATGGTGTTTACAAAAGTAACAAAGCCAAAATAAGTTACTTTGTATAAGGGTTTGTTTAACTCACTTTTGGTTATAGTGCAATAATTGTTTATTTCCTGCACACTAAAATGCGGACATACCATAACACGAAAAGGTCGGACTCATGGAGCACTACAACGTAGCAAATCCTTATTTTGGGGTATTTGTGCTGTTTGTACTTACGTTTGGGGCATTTTATGCGACAACGGTACTTGCACGCTTAGCCAGCCGCGCATTAGCGGCTAAAGACACGGAAAAAATAAAACTCTCCCCGTACGAGTGCGGACCTGAGGTGAGTAAACAGCCAAACCGTATCTCGACACAGTTTTATCTGTTCGCGTTGCTGTTTTTACTGTTTGATGTTGAGATCGTCTTTATGTTTCCGTGGGCGATTGATTTTAAATTGCTGGGATGGTTTGGTTTTGTTGAGATGATGATGTTCATCTTGCTTCTGACAATCGGATTTGTTTATGCGTGGAAGAAAGGAGCCCTCGAATGGCACAACATCAAGTAAATTATTTAAAAGACGGTGGGCTTCCTGTCGCACTCACTACGATTGATAAAGTCGTAAACTGGGGCCGCTCCAACTCCCTTTGGGCATTGACATACGGGTTGGCATGTTGCGGTATTGAGATGATGGCTTCAGGGGCATCACGCTATGACTTCGACCGTTTTGGAACGATTTTTCGTGCTTCTCCGCGTCAGGCTGAACTTATGGTTGTTGCGGGAACGTTGACGAAAAAGCATGCGGAGTTCATTCGCCGTTTGTACGATCAAATGACGGAACCTAAATGGGTCATTTCTATGGGTTCATGCGCGAACACCGGCGGGATGTTTAATACCTACTCAACGGTTCAGGGTGTGGATCGTGTTATCCCTGTCGATTTGTATTTGCCGGGGTGTGCACCTCGACCTGAGACATTGCAATATGGGGTTATGATGCTTCAGCAAAAAATTCGTAAAGAGAGTGCATCTCGTGCTCAAAAACCAAAAAGGTTGATGTAATGAGAGCCTATACTCCAAAAGACAACGTACAAAAAAAGCCCTATTATACCGACCGTTATTGGGTAGCTCCGCAAGTAGCAAAACATGACGTGAGCAGTGATGCGGTATTCACCGACGATCTCGAAGCGATCAAATCACAGTTTGAGGTTTTGGATGCGTACATCCAAGTGGATCAAATGGTGGTCATCATCAATGCGTGCGATAATTTCGGTGTGATCGAAATGCTCAAAAATGAGCGCGAATACAATCAGCTTTCAGAAATGTCTGCTATTGATTGGCTTGCATCTGAGGGTAAATTTGAGATTTTTTACCAAATGTTGAGTATGAGCAAGCGCAAGCGTCTCCGTATCAAGTGTAAAATTGACGAAAAAGAGTCGATTCAAAGTGTCGAAAAACTGTTTCGAAGTGCGGATTGGTCAGAGCGTGAAATGTACGATATGTTCGGTGTGGTCGTCAACAACCATCCGTTTATGAAACGTATCTTGATGCCTGATGATTGGGAAGGATTCCCGTTACGTAAAACCTATCCGCTTCAAGGGGATGAGTTTGCCGCGTGGTACGAAGTCGATAAAATTTTCGGTAAAGAAGCGCGTGAGATTATCGGACCTGAAAACCGTGATCCTGCCCGAATTGACCGTTACGATACGGAACGTTTTTCACGTCTTGGGCATGAAGTACCTCGCGGTACGGATATTAGCCAAGGTGAACCGGATACGCCTCTTGTATATCAAGAGCCGGAAGGTGTATTCTTGATCGAAAAATTTGATGCAGAGCAATCCGTTGTGATCTCTGATCGCCACCGTTAAGGAGCTATGAATGCAACAATCCAATCGCCTTAGACCCTTTTTTGAAAATATTACGTTTGATCGAGCCGATAATGAGATGATCCTTAACTTCGGACCTCAACACCCTTCGGCTCACGGACAGTTACGCCTTATGCTGCACATGCAGCAAGAGCAGATTACCAAAGCACATCCCGACATCGGATACCTCCACCGTGGTATGGAGAAGATGGCGGAGAACATGATCTACAATGAGTTTATGCCGACGACTGACCGTATGGACTACATCGCGTCAAGCTCAAACAACTACGGTTTTGCCCTTGCAGTAGAGCGCTTGATCGGTCTTGATGTCCCACGACGTGCAAAAGTAATCCGTATGATGCTGCTTGAAACCAACCGTCTTATGTCGCACCTTTTTTGGTTGGCGACTACGGCGTTGGATATCGGGGCTATGACCGTATTCTTGTTCGCGTTTCGTGAGCGTGAATATTTGATGGATTTGATCGAAGATTACTGCGGTGCCCGTTTGACCCATTCAGCGGTTCGTATCGGTGGGGTTCCATTGGATCTACCGGACAATTTTATCGAGGATTTACGTAAATTTTTGGATAAATTGCCGGAAAACATCAAAGACTATGAAGACCTTCTCGATACCAACCGCATTTGGTTGATGCGTATGGAAAATGTCGGCGTTATCTCAAAAGAGATGGCACTTAGCTGGGGATGTTCAGGGGTAATGCTCAGAGCATCCGGCGTTGAGTGGGATATTCGTAAAGAAGAGCCGTACGAATTGTACGACGAAGTGGAATTTAACGTTCCTGTTTCTGATAAAGGGGACAACTATGCCCGTTATAAACTTTATATGGCAGAGATGAAAGAGTCGGCAAAAATCTTGTATCAAGTGATCGATATGTATGCGGGGACAGAGCCTGCCTTGATGGCACACGCACCGCAATACATTTCAGCACCAAAACTCGACATCATGACTCAAAACTACTCGTTGATGCAGCATTTCGTCCTTGTGACACAAGGGATGCGCCCTCCTGTAGGTGAGGTGTATATTCCGACCGAATCACCAAAAGGGGAGCTTGGATATTTCATCAACTCTCAAGGTGGAGCCTATCCGTACCGTCTTAAACTTCGTGCACCATCGTTTTGGCACACGGGTATTTTGACCGATTTACTACCGGGGCATTATATCCCCGACGTAGTATCCATCATCGGGACGACTAACATCGTCTTCGGTGAAGTTGACCGCTAAGAGGAGCACTTATGAAACGTTACGACCTTCGTCACCTAAAAGGTGCTTTTTATGACCGTATGGCTGAGATACTAAAAGAGGAGCAAGACCCGAAAGAGGTATTGATTTTCTTGTTTGAGATTGGTGATTTTACCCCTATTCAAGGGTCTGCCGATTTGGTAAAAGCAAGCGGATATGAGCTGAGTAATTCATTAAAATTTAATGAAGCCGACTGGACCATTGTGGTCAAGCGTAAGGATTAAGTGTGAGTAAAGTCTATTTCTCCACATGGCGCGGAGAGCAGATCAATAACATCGGTAAACCCGAATCTGAGTGGGAAATCTCGGCGTACAATCTCCCCGTAGAGTACAACGAGCATGCCCATTCTAAAGCGTTTATCGGATGGGATGGTTTGGCGCTTTTCAATCCCGATGTGGATGTGGTTCGTTTAGCGACGGAGTATGCGGCGCAGTATCAGGTTTATTCTGAAGCGTGCGGCCGTTGTGCGCCAGGGCGTTGGGGCGGACGTATTTTGTACGATTTGCTAGATAAAATCGCTCGCGGTGAAGGTGTTGTATCGGATATGGATCACCTCAAAGAGGTCTCTAAAACGATGCAGGAAACGTCAAAATGTGAGATCGGAAAAACTGTTCCGACTCCTCTTTTGGATTTAATGCACCATTTTGAGCATGAATTTATGGCGTGTATTGTAGAGCAAAAAGCCTCTAAACACTATCACATGGTTGATACAAACTATATTGCCAAAATCACGGCACCGTGTATGGATGCATGCCCTGCACACGTCGATATTCCGGCCTACATCGAGGGCGTACGCGATTTGCGTTTTGATGATTCCCTGATGGCGACCCGTCAGACGATGCCCCTGGCTCATACGTGCGGACGTGTTTGTCCCCATCCGTGTGAGACAGAGTGCCGCCGTACCAATCTCGATGAGCCGATTTCGATTATGGAACTCAAACGTTTGGGTGCCGATTATGAGACCGATCATGGTTTTGGATTTTTTCATCCGAGCGAACAAAAACCTTCAATCGGTAAAAAAGTGGCTGTTATCGGTTCAGGTCCTGCGGGACTTACGGGGGCATACTATCTAGCCCTCGACGGTATTGATGTGGACGTCTACGAAGAGCTTCCGGTTCTTGGCGGTGAAGTTGCCGTCGGTGTTCCCGAATACCGAATGCCAATCGATAAATACAATCAAGATATCGAAGCGGTACGTGATCTTGGGGTGAACTTTATACCAAATACTAAAGTCACTGCGGACATGATGCGTCAGTTTGAAAACGATTATGATGCTGTTTTGGTGGCAACAGGAACGCGTATTTCAAAAAAAGTCTATTGTGATAATGAGCGTAAAGAGATAGAAGGATATTGGGGAGCGATCGATATGCTCGACCAAGTGAATCTTTTTGTCAAATATGGCATTGGTGAACATACGGATTTAACGGGTAAAACCGTCGTGTGCGTCGGTGGCGGATTTACCTCAATGGACGTTGTCCGCTGTTCTATCCGTGCGAATGCCAAAAAAGTAGTGATGTTGTACCGCCGTGATGAGAAAACGATTATCAAAAACACGACCTACGAAGAGTATCACGAAGCAGTTGAAGAGGGTGTAGAGTTTATTTTCCACTCAGCGGTTGCCCGTATGAATGACGAGAACGATGTTCTCAAATCTCTCACCGTCGATCGGTACGAGCTCGTTCCCGATCCCAATGGCGGACGGCCGAATTTGGAAAAAATCGAGGGTGCTTCGTTTGAGATGGAGTGTGATTATCTGATCCCTGCGGTATCGCAAAGTGCCGATTTGAAACTGATTCCTGAAGAGTGGGAGATCGAGCGTACCTCATGGGCGACGATCAAAACCAACGGTAAAGATTATATGACCTCACGCAAAGGTATTTTTGCGGCAGGAGACTGTGAATACGGTCCGATGACGATCGTCAATGCCGTCGGTCAAGCCAAGCGGGCTGCATCGGTCATGGCGCGTTATGTGGTCAGCGGTGAAATCACTTTGAATGATGATGAGATTATGGAAGATCACTTGCGCAAACTCAAAGTCTATGATAAAAAAGAGAAGATTCAAGGGTGGCTTCCGGGCTTGCCGCGTCAACACAGTGAAGTGCTCACGGTGGAAGAGCGTCGCGATAATAACCGCGAAGTAAAATATGGCTTTACCCAAGAAGAGGCAATGTCTGAGGCTGAGCGCTGCATGCGTTGTTATTACATTGCAATGGTTGCACATTAATGGAGGGCGGGATGATAGAATTTACTATAAATAACCAACCCGTTACGGCGTTAAAGGGTGAGACGATTCTCCAAGCGGCACGAAAAGCGGGATTTTATATTCCGACAATGTGTTACATCGAAAAAACAACACCGTGTGCATCGTGCAGACTGTGTGTTGTCGAGACCGATAAAACCGATGGATTGATTTTGAGCTGTCAAACCCCTCCGACGCAGGGGCTGGAAGTCACTATTAACTCAGAGCGATTGGAAAAAGAGCGTACCAATATCATGCGTTTGTATGATGTCAATCATCCGCTTGAATGCGGCGTATGTGACAAATCAGGTGCGTGTGATCTCCAAAACAAAACATTGGAATTTGGTGTTTCGACACAACATTTCAGTGCCAAAGAACAACATCGTCCTGTGGAACATTGGGGATTGATTAATTATGATCCTGCCTTGTGTATTTTATGCGAGAAATGCGTTCACGTCTGTAATGAGATCATCGGCGATGATGCGATTACTCTCCAATTTGGAGGATATAAATCGGCGGTAATCCCTAAAAATAGCGAACAACTTGATTGTACTTTTTGCGGTGAGTGTATTGCCGTCTGTCCTGTTGGAGCATTGGTGAGTTCACAGTTTCAATACACCGCCAATGCGTGGGAACTTGCTCAAATTCCGGCTACATGTGCCCATTGTTCTGCGGGATGTTCTCTCACGTATGAAGTAAAACACACTTCGATTGCAACGGGGAATGAACAGCGTATTTATCGTGTAACAAATAATTTTGAAGTAGCCACACTCTGCGGTGCAGGACGTTTTGGATTTGATTTTAACCATCAAGCTTCCAAAGATCAAGCACTTTTTGAAAAAGCGGTTACTTCCTTTAAAAATGCAAAAGCCATCCGTTTTAGCTCTCTGATTACGAATGAAGAGGCGATGATTCTACAGCGTTTAAAAGAGAAACAGGGAATCAA
>JAUYSQ010000265.1 GCA_030696285.1 Sulfuricurvum sp.
CAAAGCTCTTCGTGCAGAGGGGGTTAAATACATTATTGTCGATAACAGCTATAAACACGTTTTGGAAGCGCTTGCCGATGAAGAAGAGGCGTATTATGGAGATATGTCCAAAACCGCCATTCTGGAAAAATTGCACACCCACGACTCTATCAGTGTGATTGTAACGTTGGACAATACAGAGAAAAAACGACTCGTATGTGAATCCATTTTAACGTTCGCACCGAATGTAAAAGTTGTCGTAAAAGTGGTAAGTCTGGAAGAAAAACTCTCCCTTCGAGGGCTCCCTATCAGCGTAACGGTTGACGGGAAAAAAGAGGTCGCGGCACGATTGGTCTCTGAAGCACTGTATTGTGAATTATAACGCATGATTATGAGATTGATTCTTCTCTTTGCACTCTCTTTATTCTCTTCCCTTTACGCACAAGAGAATCTACATAAAGTATCGCTTCAGATGGATTGGAAATATCAGTTTCAGTTTGCAGGGTTTATTGCCGCCAAAGAGAAAGGATTTTACCGAGATGCCGGATTGGATGTGGAACTGCGTGAATACCAGCCTAATGTTGATATTGTTTCGGACGTATTAACCCAAAAAGCGACGTATGGAATTTATAATTCGAGCATTGTCGTTGAAAACGGTCGGATAAAACCGTTGGTATTGCTGGCGACCTATTTTCAACAATCCCCTCTCATCTTTGTCGCCAAAAAAGGGATAAAGCACCCCTCCGATATGATAGGTAAAACCATTATGGGAACCAAATATGAGATGAGATACAGCACTCTGTCGTTACTGCTTAAGCATTTTAATATTTCGTCTAAAAATGCACATTTTGTTGATCATACCTTTTGTATTGATGATTTTATCAAGGGAAAAGTAGATGTTATGAGTGCCTTTCGGTCGAATCAGCTTTATTTGCTGGATCAAGCGGGTGTGAAATACGAGATTATTGACCCGGCAGATTACGGTTTTGTGATGAGTGCGGTGAACCTTTTTACCTCACCCAAAGAGTCGCTTGAACATTCCCAGCAAACGGAAAAATTTATCAAAGCCTCGAACGCTGGGTGGAAATATGCCCTAGAACATCAAGATGAAATAATTGATCTTCTCCTTAAAAAATACCATTCCAACAAATCGCGCAGTGCTCTTATGTATGAAGCACAAGAGAGCAAGCGGCTGATGATGACCGATTTTTATTCGATCGGTCAGACCAATGAAGAGCTTGTCTTGAGAGCGTATAAGCAGTTGGTGTATTCAGGTTCTTTGAGCTCACAGCAAAAACTGGGGCAGTTTATGTTCAAAGATATTCAAGCGGCGTTTAAAAATGGGATTGATTTAACCCAAAAGGAAAAAGAGTATTTGCTCCAAAAGAAAAATATCCGGGTTTGTGTTGATCCGGATTGGTTTCCGCTTGAGACGATAGCTGGAGGGAAACATATTGGTATCGCTGCGGATGTGATGAAAGATTTTGAACGTAAGCTTGGTCTCCCTTTTGAAATCGTCCCTGTGTCATCGTGGGAAGAATCGCTAGCACAGGCTAAAAAGAGAGAATGCGATATATTTTCTCTGGCTTCAAGTACGCCGGAGCGTCTCCAATACATGAATTTTACTTCCCCGTACATGACCCTTCCGATTGTGATGGTGACGACGATGGATAAACTTTTCATTGATAACATTGCAACACTTGAGGGTAAAAAGCTGGGTGCGGTAAAAGGGTATGCTATTACCGATAAACTCAAATCGCTCTATCCAAATCTTACCATTGTGGAAGTTTCCTCAATAAAAGAGGGTTTGAAGAGAGTTGAAAACGGAGAGCTTTATGGGTATATCGATACGTTGATGGTGGTATCGGCGTCTATCCAAAAAGAGTATACCGGAGTATTAAAAGTCTCTTCTAAGCTAGCTGAAGAAGTCAGCCTGGGGGTAGGTACACGAAATGATGAGCCGATACTGCAGGATATTTTCGAAAAATTGGTACACAGTGTGAATGAACCGATGATGCAAACCATTTACAACCGATATATTGCGGTTGTAAATGAAAATAATCGCTACTTTTGGCCGCTTCTTTATCTTCTTGGGGCAATGGGAATTTTAAGTATTTTTGTCATCCTTTGGAATTGGCTGTTACGCAAAAAAGTTACCCAGCAGCTGAATACAAACATTGAACAAGAGAAGCAGTTGTTTCAAAAAGCGAAACAAGCAGAACTGGGTACCCTGATTGCAAGCATTTCTCATCAGTGGCGCGAACCGCTTTCACAAATCAGTTCGATTAATCTTCTCACTCTCTCAAGACTCAGACTGGGTAAGAAACTGGATACGGCAGAACTGGATTTGCAGTGTGAGAAGATTGAAGAAACGATTGATTTTATGTC
>JAUYSQ010000272.1 GCA_030696285.1 Sulfuricurvum sp.
GAAAAATTTCGGAGTAGAGAGACCAAAACGACGCTCACTAAAACTCTGATGAGCATAGCTTGAGTCTAATATCTGATCATGCTCTTCGTAAACCATTACTTAAATAATGCACTTCCGAGATATTCGCCGTACATGACTTCATTTTCAATTTCAAGAAGACGGTTGTATTTTGCAGTACGCTCACCGCGCGCTGTTGATCCCGTTTTAATTTCGCCACAGTTGAGTGCAACGGCGAAATCAGCGATAAATGCATCTTCACTTTCCCCAGAACGATGGGACATAACACATTTGTATCCATTGCGTTGCGCGAGACGGACCGTCTGCATGGTTTCGGATACAGACCCGATTTGATTGGGTTTGATAAGGATAGAATTAGCAATCCCTTTTGCGATCCCCTCTGCCAAAATATTGACATTCGTTACAAACAAATCATCTCCGACGAGTTGAATTTTTGATCCCAATTTTTCAGTGAGGATTTTCCATCCTGCCCAGTCGTCTTCGCTCAAACCGTCTTCGATCGAGACGATCGGATATTTAGAGCATAGGTCAACATAATAATTGACTAGCTCTTCACTGCTTACAGTTCTGTTTTCAGAATCGAGTTTATAGCCACCATCAGCAACAAGCTCCGATGCTGCAACGTCGAGAGCGATTGCGATTTGCTCACCCGCTTTATAGCCTGCTTTTTCAATAGCTTCCATGATGACTTGAATAGGCTCTTCATTGTTGCTAAGATCCGGTGCAAATCCGCCTTCATCCCCGAGTGCTGTGTTGGCCCCGCGGTCTTTGAGGATTTTTTTGAGAGTATGATACACTTCAGCCGATGCACGAAGCCCCTCGCTGAAATCTTCAAATCCGATAGGCATAATCATATACTCTTGAAAATCAACGCTATTGTCCGCGTGAGAACCACCGTTGATGATGTTGAGCATCGGTACAGGGATGACCATCGCGTTTGCGCCGCCAAGATAGCGATACAATGGAATGTTTAAACTTTTAGCAGCAGCGCGAGCCACTGCCATAGAGACACCTAAAACAGCGTTAGCGCCAAGGTTGCCATAATTCTCAGTTCCGTCAAGCTCTTTCATTACGGCATCAACCATTGCTTGATTAAACGGGCTTAATCCCATAATCGCATCGTTGATTTCGTTGTTGACGTGTCCAACCGCTTTGAGGACACCTTTGCCCATGTAACGGCTATCGCCATCACGCAACTCTAACGCTTCACGCTTGCCTGTACTCGCACCACTTGGAACGATTGCGCTCTCACATGTTCCATCACTTAACTTTACGGTTGCTTTTACTGTA
>JAUYSQ010000162.1 GCA_030696285.1 Sulfuricurvum sp.
CCGAACGCAACGTTTCGTGTGGAGCTTCCAAATGGGCATGTGATTTTGTGTCACATCGCTGGAAAAATGCGTATGCACTATATCAAAATTTTACCGGGTGATACGGTTAAACTCGAACTCACCCCATACAGTCTTGATAAAGGGCGTATTACGTACCGTTATAAGTAAAGACTATGTCATCCCGAACTTGATTCGGGATCCATATTTGAATTGGATTCCGTGTCGTGGCACGGAATGACGATAAGCTACTTCACAAAACTACAGCAATAATCACTAATCGTTTTAACTTTTAAATGAAACGCACTGTTAGCCGGAACATCAAAACTTTCTGGACCATTAATAGTCATCCACTCTGGTGAATCTGGAAGCTGAACCTCCATCTCTCCACTCATAATTTCCATAATTTCTTTATCAGCAGTATTAAATGTGTATTCTCCCGGCAACATAATTCCAAGAGTTTTCATACTGCCGTCTTCGAAATGAAGCGTTCTGCTAGTGACTTTTCCGTCGAAATAGATATTTGCTTTTTTATCAGCAGTGACGTTGCTAAATTGTGACATTGTGATCCTTTGTAAAAATTGTCGTGTGATTATAGCGGATTGAGCTCTTTCTTCATATTTTTAGGGAGATGGGCAAAGGGGTATTTTGGATCCGTTGTCTCCACATCTCCATCCTTGATAATAACTTCCAGGGTCATTTCACTGCGATCAAAATTGACGAGCGTGTAGAGCTTGTCATCTTCCATGTAGGATAAACGTCGCCCTTGCAGATTCATAAACGCTCTTTTTTTTGGTCTATATCCCATAAATTCCGTTCTCCTTAATGGTTATTTTACCTGCATCGCTCAGTTTAGTGAGGGCGGCTTTAAAATTCTTTTTACTTAATCCAAACGCTTTTTGAATAAGTTCCGCATCGCTCTTATAGTTATAAGGAAGCATCCCTTTGTTTTTTTGGAGCATTTGGAGGATTTTTTCGCCGGCATCGTTAGATTTTTCTTTTCCCACTTTTTGAAGAGAGAGATCAAGTTTGCCGTCGTCACGGCGAAGTTTTACAAATCCATTTATGATTTGCCCTGAGCGTATAGGTTCATACATTTCATTGGTATAAATCATCCCTTCGTAGCGATCATCAACAATCGCTTTATATCCCATAGGTGTTTTAGCGATAATCATAAAATTGACGGGGGTATTTGGGTAAAACGTTCTTGGCGCATCAATGAGTGCCGCACTTATCTTCTCTGTCCCTACGAGACGATTGGTTTGCTCATCCAAGATAACACGAACAATACGTTTTTCGCCTACGGAAAAGGGAGTTTTTTGCATCACTCGCGGGATAAAAAGGTCTTTTGGCAATCCCCAGTTGACGAACGCTCCAATAGGGGTGGTATCGACTACTTCTACGAAGGCTAATTGATTGACCATTGCTTTTGGCAGTACAGTCGAGGCAACAGGACGATCTTCGCTGTCTGTATAAACAAATACATCGATGGTATCACCGATATGCATTTTATCAGTAACGTATTGGTTTGGCAATAAAACATCACTCTCATCAAGTGCGCGTAAAAAAAGCCCAGGCGTTGTGTCTCTGTCGATTGTGAGGATATTTATTTCCCCGATTTTTAGTGTTTCATTCATAGGGCGTATTATAGCGTGTTTCGTCTATTGGGTAATTAACGGCTTTTGCAGTGGCGAGCTCATACACCATCGCGTTGGGATGATTTTTACTTCGGAATCTTTTTCAAACGCTTCCACGGAGGCATCTACCATCATAAACCCATTCGCACGAGAAAGAGGTAACACCATCCCCGGACCAAATTTTTCACTTGGGGTAAAGGTTGCACCATCAAACCATCCGGGGATAAGAGAGCGTCTCCCTTTTTTCATTTTAAAAGGGGTGCTAATCTTGGTTGTGATCGTGCTGAGATATTTATCAGTGCGACCGCTCAGAGCCATAATAGTACTTTGGGCGAAGAGTTCAAAGCATAATGCTGCTGCAAGAGGGTTTCCCGGCAGGTTTAGGATAAGGGTATTCCCTATTTTTCCAAACGTCGTCGGTTTCCCCGGTTTGATGTCGACGCTTTCAAAAAGCGTCTCCACCCCGAGAGAGCGAAACGCCTCTTTGGTGTAGTCCGCATCTCCTACGCTTACCCCTCCCGAAGTGATAATAAAATCGGCATTCAGCGCACTGCGGATGTGGTTTTGGATACTTTCTATTGTATCTTCAGCGGTTCCCGTAAAAATCACTTCGCACCCAAGTTCTTGTGCTCGTGCTGCAAAAGTTGGCGTATTAGTATTGTAGAGCTGATGAGCGCTGATGGTTTCAAAGTGCATTTTGAGTTCGTTGCCGGACGCGAAAAGGGCAACTCTCGGGATACGAAAAGCGTGTATATGAGTACGCCCTTGAGAGGCTAACAGGGTGATATGATGGGCATGCAGCATCGTCCCCTTTTCCAGCAGCAAATCGCCCGATTGAATATCCTCTCCTTTGAGACGGATGTGTTGAGAGGCTTTGATGAAGGAGGGGAGGGACACTTTCTCTTCCGTGAAGTGTACCTCTTCGATAGGGACGATGGCTTCACATCCTGACGGGATCTTGGCTCCGGTCATGATACGGATACATTGATCCTCAACCATACGGATGTCTTCTTTGTCCCCAGCGAAAATAGTACACGATTGAATGAGGGTCTTGCCGGCATCTTCGAGATAGACAGCGTAACCGTCCATTGCTGAATTATCGAAGGGGGGGAGCGAATGCGTAGCGATAATTTTTTCGGCCAAGACACGCCCTAAAGCGTTTTCGATGGGAATGATTTCGCTCTCCATCGAATGTGCATATGTGTAAATAAGTGTCAAAGCCTCTTCAACCGATACTGCCATTGCGTAACTCCCGACCACGTTTTAAATCATTATAGACAAAATACGGTAAAATCTCCTTTATGGAAGCACTATACACACTTGGATTAGAAATACATACGGTTGGGGTGCTTGTTTTGATGGGGATTGTGGGATTTAATATCCTTATGCTTGCCTTGTCGACACAAGTGATTCGTTACGCAAAGAGAATGCGAATTATTATGCCGATTTCAGCGTCATTGATTGCCCTTGTTCTTTTTACGGGTGCAACGATGATGGCGGCAAAACATTTGGAGTTTACCCTTTTAAATCTCGTTATGATTGTTGCGGGTATCGTTATGATTGTTTTGGAGGCAAAGCGGTACAAAACACTGAAGCGCCGTACCGATATTCAAAACATTGATGCATTTAAGGGGTATAAGCTCAAAGCCTTTCGCTATTTGGGGATTGAGATGGCGATATTGCTTGTCCTTACTGCGTGGATGATGGTATGAAATTTATGCTTCATCCTCAAGCAGGTTCAGCTGAGCTTGTTGTTTCGGGCGAGGAGTACAAATACCTGATAAAAGTACGTCGTCATGCCCTCGGTGATTTGATCGTATTTCGTCATCGAGATGATTTACTCAAAGAACATCGCTATCGTTTAGAGCGTACCGATGGGCGCAATGGGTATTTTACATTGGAAAGTTCATTGAAATCACCGTGCGAAGCACCTAAAAAACTTCATATCGGATGGTGTATCGTCGATCCGAAAACGATTGAAAAAACATTGCCGATGTTGATGGAGTTGGGGGTTTCTCAAATCACGTTTATCCATTGCAAGCGTTCACAACGTAATTTTCGGCTTGATTTTGAACGGTTTAACCGTATTATGGAAAGTGCCATGATGCAATGCGGACGAACCTCTTTTATAGAGCTCTCTGAAACACCTGCTCTTAGCACATTCTTGAATGCGAATCCTGAAGCGGTTGTTCTTGATTTTGGTGGGGAAGCTTTAAGCTTCGATGAAATTTTTAAGACAGTTGTCATTGGATGCGAGGGAGGATTTGATGAGAATGAGAGAAAAGCTTTTAGTTTACACCGCATTCGTCATTTTAACTCGCCGATGGTTTTGCGTTCAGAGACGGCTGCTGTTGCTGTTGCCTCTATGATGTTGTAAATTTAAAAAGTTTTGGATATAATTCGCGTCCAACAATCCGTTCCCAGGTATGGATGTAAAACTCAAACCGATTGACGTACAACGCCGTCATTCACTAAGGTAAAATAATGAAAAAAGATCTTCACCCTAACGTAGTAGAGTGCGCGGTAAGTTGCGCTTGTGGTAATACATTTACCACAACAAGTACAAAAGATGCTATCCGTGTCGATATTTGTAACGAATGTCATCCATTCTATACTGGTTCTGAGCGTCAAGTTGACACTGCCGGCCGTATCGATAAATTCAAAAAACGTTACGCGCTAAACGCATAATTGAAACACCAAGGGAATTCCTCGTAGAGGTTCTCGTGCCCTATAGGGTGCATCCCCTTGGCTACGCTTGCAGCACAAGGCACTAAAGCTAGCCTCTTCGAGGCAGATTTTTCTTAAATTATAGAAAAAACTAAAATTAAAGAGAGAATAATGTTATCTCTTGTTCCTACTCCCATCGGCAATATCTCCGATATCTCACTCCGATCTCTTGACGTTCTCTCTACTGCTGACATCATTCTCTGTGAAGACACCCGTGTTACCAAAAAACTCATACATTTACTTAAAGAACGTCATAATCTCATTACTACTGAGCCTCAGTTTTTAAGTCTCCATTCGCATAATGAAGCAGAATTTGTTTCCAAGCTAACTCCTGAGTTTTTTAATGCAAATGTACTGTATGTGAGCGATGCCGGAATGCCGGGGATTAGTGATCCGGGGCAATTGCTAGTACGCTATTGTTTGGACAATGGGGTAAAATACGATATTTTACCGGGTGCAAATGCCGTGCTCAGTGCATTCGTTGCGAGTGGCTTTTGTGAGACAAAAATGCTCTTTTTCGGATTTTTACCACACAAAGGCAATGACCGATCAGCTGCTCTTCAAGAGGCTCTTTTCAACGGCTACACCACCGTGCTCTATGAATCTCCGAAACGTTTGGATAAACTACTCCATGAACTTGTCGTTTCGGCACCTGAGCGTCGAGTCTTTTTGGCAAAAGAGATTACCAAAAAATATCAACGCTTTTATCAAGGGTACGCATCCGAATTGCTCTCAAAAATGGAAGGTGAAATTCGAGGCGAATGGGTCGTGGTTATTGAAGCTTCCGCTTCTTGTGGTGCAAGTTTGAATGAAGCCGACATACTAGCGCTCGATATACCTAAAAAAGCGGCATCCAAGCTCATCGCCAAGATTACCGGCGAAAACCCAAAAGAGTGCTATACCCGCCTCTTAAACTTAGAAGGATAATTATGCTCATTTATGGAAAACAACCAGTATTTTATGCACTTGAACGTCATCGTGATCGGATAAAAACACTCTATCTTGCCAAAGAGATTGATAAAAAAGAGTATGGTCAATTGATGAAAATGGGCTTTGAGATTAAGAGAATCCCCGAGATTGCAGCCCAATCGATGGTTAAAGGGGGAAATCATCAAGGTTACATTGCAGAGATTTCTCAAATCGTCCCTTATGCCTCTCCTTTTTTGAAGAAATGCGGTTTTATCGTCGTCTTAAGCTCTATTACCGATATGGGCAATATGGGTTCACTGGTGCGAAGTGCGTATGCTCTTGGAGTGGAAGCGCTTGTGATTACCGGTATTCGAGAGCCAAACTTGGAAGCGTTAATTCGAACGAGCAGCGGGGCGGCGCTTGATTTGCCTATCGTCGTTGTTCATAACATCCATGATGTGATGCATGAGCTCAAACAGTCAGGATTTACCCTTTATGGAGCAACGCTTGAGGGGAAAAATGTGCGAGAGATGAGCTTTGACTCCAAGCGTGCGTTGATTTTAGGCAGTGAGGGCGAGGGATTGAGCGGCCGTGTGGAAAAAGGGCTTGATCATGGCGTATCCATTGAGATGGCGCACGATTTCGATTCCCTGAATGTGGGTGTAGCAGGAGCAATTTTAATGGAGCGAATGCGATGATCGTCGTCACTACTTTTGAAGATTTACAAAATTTAGGAGTTAATTCGATTCATGAACACACGCATATCGCGCGCCATCAAATCGAACTCCTCTTAAGCAAGTCTTTTCATCAGTTAAATCGTGTTCAGTTTATGGGATTTGTATCGATTTTGGAGCGTGAATACGCCATTGATCTTACCTCTCTTAGAGATGAATATGATGCGCAAATTCCAAAACAGACGACTCTTGACGGTGTAAGTCCATCGGCTGTTTTACAGGCTCCATCGACCTCTCGCCAAAAATGGATAATGGGTGCGATAGGGGCTATTGTTATTCTTGTCGTCATAGCATCAATGACACAAGGAGAGCTTAGCACAGCTCCAAAAGAAGAGGTGATGAGCCTTAACAGTGCTGCGATTGATGTACTTGAAACTAATACTACCTTTGAAACAAATGCAAGCGTAGAAACAAATGCAACCGAATTAAACGTTAGTGAAGTAAATGTAAGTGAAGCAAGGCTAGCCATCATCCCGGTACAAGAACAAAACCGTACGATTGTCACCAACCCCAAAGGTCTCAATTTTGGAGATGTGCTGAGTATCAAGCCTTCCTCTAAAGTATGGGTCGGAATGATGGATCTGGCAACAGGAGAAAAAACTCAAAAGATCACCAAAGAGGCTATTGCGATTGATACGACCAAGAATTGGCTCTTTGTGTTTGGACATGGGCGATTACAGATTTTGACCGCTGATGGGAGTACAACCCTAAAAGAGAGAAATGCCATTTGGTTTGCGTATGAAAACGGATCCCTCCAACAGCTCAGCCGTGAAGAGTTTGAAGTGAAAAATCATGGAAGTAAGTGGTAGTGAAATTTCTTTTTTTTCTGTTGATTTTTCTCCTTTCATTGGGAGCTGCAGAGAACAAGGCTGAGCTTCACCTTCATGTAGTAAACGGGGGCAGTGTATCGACTAAAATCCTCTATAGTGCTTTACAGACCATGGGGCAGCATGTCACTATACATCGCTATGAAAACGATGGCCAAACGGTTGAGATGGATATTATTCTTAGTGGTCGAAAAGCCTTTGACCCTAAATATTTTGGTGAATTTTTACGTGAAAACGGGATGGCTATTACGAAAGCTTCCTTGCAAAACAAGAATTGGTATCTTGGAATGGATGCTTCCAATGCAGTATGGAATATCCCTTCGATTACTGTCGATGAGGGGGCACAGTTGGAGAAATCAACTCTCCACCATTGGTATACAGTAGATCAAGCCAGAGCGATTTCGATTGAGGCTCCTTATGGCGGGAAATGGTACCCTGATGTAGCGGTGATGGATTCAAAGATGCAGGTTTTAGTCTCTTTTCGAGCATTTACCTCTCGTGATCAGATGAGTTTTGTATTGCCGGAGGGGGCTCGATACCTAAAAGTTTCTTCTACAAATGGAATGAAGTTGCTTAAAGAGGGAATGTGGGTAGAACACGCCACTGAATGAATACTAAGGGAATAAAATCCCTATAAGCTTGAGAGCAGAGGAAAAGTGTTAGAATTGCACAATTTTTTAATGGCAGGTATACATCATGTTTGATGAAATCCAATTTGATCGAATTAAACGACTTCCCAAATACGTTTTTGCGGAAGTAAATGAGCTAAAAATGGCTCGCAGACGTGCAGGCGCGGATGTTATTGATTTTAGTATGGGAAATCCTGACGGTGATACCCCAGAGCATATTCGTGAAAAACTGATTGAGTCAGCTCAAAAAACCAAAACACACGGCTATTCGGCATCCAAAGGGATTCCGAAGCTTCGTGGAGCGATTTGTGATTGGTATAAGCGTCGTTATGATGTCGATCTTGATCCTGAAACTGAAGCGGTTGCCACAATGGGTTCCAAAGAAGGGTACGCGCACTTAGCGTACGCTATTACAAATCCGGGAGATGTTGCCGTCGTTCCCGATCCAACCTATCCGATCCACTCGTATGCGTTCATCCTCGCAGGTGGCAATGTTCAAAAAATGGAACTTCCGTTTGATGAAGATTATAAGGTCGACGAGGATCTCTTTTTTGAGCGCTTAGAGCAAGCGTTTCATATCTCATTTCCTAAACCAAAATACGTAGTTGTCAACTTTCCCCATAACCCGACAACGGCAACGGTAACGCCTGATTTCTATACTCGCATCGTTGCTATGGCAAAACGTGAGCGTTTTTACATTATCAGCGATATTGCGTACGGTGATTTGACATTTGATGGGTATAAAACGCCTTCGATTATGTCCGTTCCGGGGGCAAAAGACGTGGCGGTTGAGAGCTTTACCCTCTCAAAGAGTTACAATATGGCGGGATGGCGTGTCGGCTTCTTCGTCGGAAATCCTAAGCTTATCGGAGCCCTCCAGAAGATTAAAAGCTGGTTGGATTATGGGATGTTTACCCCGATCCAAGTTGCGGCTACTATTGCTCTTAATGGGGATCAGACGTGTGTTCAAGAAATTACGGACAAATACGATCATCGTCAAGATGTATTGCTCGAAGCATTTAATCGTGTAGGATGGCCAGTGCGTCGTAACCAAGCATCGATGTTTGTATGGGCACGTATTCCTGAAAACGCTCGCCATTTGGGGAGTCTAGAATTTTCAAAACGTCTTTTAGTGGAAGCCAATGTTGCCGTTGCTCCTGGAATTGGTTTTGGAGAGTATGGGGATGAATATGTCCGTATAGCCCTAATCGAAAATGACAAACGTATCCGACAGGCAGCAAAAAATATTAAAAACTTTTTGCAGCAGTTCGAATCTAAGGGAGCCGAGTGATTCGTGTTGGCGTAATCGGAGCCGGAACCGTCGGACGGTCGGTGATTGAGATTTTGAGAGAAAATGGATCTATCATTTCAGCACGTGCCGGAGATGAGATTGTAGTCAAAAGTGCAGTGGTTCGTAATCTTGAAAAAGCAAGCGATTTAAATATTGTGCTCTCGCAAGACCCCTACGATATTATCAATGATCCTGAAATTGATATTGTTGTTGAGTTGATGGGGGGAGTAGAACTCCCCTTTGAGCTTCTTAAAGCAGCGCTTAAAAATGGCAAAGCGGTGGTCACAGCCAATAAAGCGCTTCTGGCGTATCATCGTTATGAGCTTCAGGAGATGGCGGGAGAAATCCCCTTTGAATTTGAGGCAAGCGTAGCTGGAGGGATCCCTATCATCAGCGCACTGAGAGATGGGCTTTCTGCTAACCATATTCTCTCAATTATGGGAATTATGAACGGAACGTGTAATTTCATGCTCACCAAAATGATGAATGAGGGAATTGCGTTTGAAGCAGTGTTGGCGGAAGCTCAAACTCTAGGATTTGCCGAAGCGGATCCGACCTTCGACATCGGTGGATTTGATGCGGCGCATAAACTTCTGATTTTAGCTTCCATCGCGTACGGTATTGATGCAAAACCTGAAGAGATATTAATCGAAGGCATTGAGGGGATTACTCAAGCTGATATTGCGTTTGCAAAAGAGTTTGGTTATACGATTAAACTTTTGGGAATTGCTAAGCGTGATGGGGACGAAGTAGAGCTTCGCGTTCATGCTGCCCTCGTGAATAAAGAAGCGATGATTGCAAAAATCGATGGTGTTATGAACGGTATCAGTGTTGTAGGTGACCGTGTCGGCGAGACGCTCTATTACGGTCCGGGTGCGGGCGGAAATGCGACGGCGAGTGCGGTCGTGGCCAATATCATCGACATCGTTCGCTCCGGCAAGCGCTCTCCGATGCTCGGATTCAACCATCCGCTAGAAGAGGGGCTGCATCTTAAAAACAGAGATGATATTCGTTCTAAATATTATCTTCGTTTACGTGTTTCTGATAAACCGGGAATCTTGGCGAAAATCACCCAGCTTTTTGCGGATCATGCGATTTCGATTGAGGCAGTGATACAGCGTCCTTCTGAGACCGAATGTGCACACCTGTTGTTTGCTACACACGAAGCATCCGAAAAATCGATTCAAGAATTAATGGCGCAACTCGAGACGCTGGATGCTGTTTTGGAATCTCCCTACATGATAAGGATTGTATAAATACAATCTTTATCAACGCCTTCCTTTTTATCTTAATAAAACTTTAACTTAATTTCTTGTATTATACGCGTCCACTTTGCCCTCTCGGACAAAACAGTTGAATGTTTTTAACTGCGTTACCGTAGTTATAAGTATTGGTATGCATATCCGTGCATACCTACGAGAGGCAGGGGATTTAAACATTCGGAGCTTGACAATGAAAGTTCGTTCTTCAGTGAAGAAAATGTGCGACGATTGTAAAATCGTTAAGCGCAAAGGGGTCGTTCGCGTAATCTGCAAAACCCCAAAACATAAACAAAGACAAGGATAAGCATGGCACGTATTGCTGGTGTGGACTTACCTAAGAAAAAACGTCTCGAGTATGCATTAACTTATATCTATGGTATCGGTTTGCATACATCACGTAAAATTTTAGATGCTACTGGGCTTGATTATAACAAGCGTGTATATGAGCTTAGTGAAGACGATGCTGCAACGATCGCAAAAGAGATTCGTGCAAGCAACATCCCTGTAGAAGGTGATCTTCGTAAGCAAGTTGCTATGGATATTAAAGCGTTGATGGATCTTGGTTCTTACCGTGGTCTTCGTCATCGTAAGGGTCTCCCATGCCGTGGTCAAAAAACCAAAACTAATGCTCGTACCCGTAAAGGTAAGAAGAAAACTGTCGGCTCAGCCACAAGATAAGGGATTAGCGTATGGCAAAAAGAAAAGCAACCCGTAAAAAAGTAATTAAAAAGAATATTGCTAAGGGTATCGTGCATATCCTAGCATCATTCAATAATACTCTTGTAACCGTAACGGACGAGATGGGTAACATGATCGCATGGAGCTCAGCTGGTGCGCTTGGTTTCAAAGGGTCAAAAAAATCGACTCCATTTGCTGCACAACAAGCAGTAGAAGATGCGATGGGTAAAGCAATGGTCCACGGTATTAAAGAAGTGGGAATTAAAGTTCAAGGTCCAGGTTCTGGCCGTGAAACTGCAGTTAAAAGTGTTGGTGCTATCGAGGGCTTACGTGTTTCATATATGAAAGACGTTACTCCATTA
The DNA here is from genome assembly GCA_030696285.1 of Sulfuricurvum sp. GTDB lineage: Bacteria > Campylobacterota > Campylobacteria > Campylobacterales > Sulfurimonadaceae > Sulfuricurvum. The sequence goes on from JAUYSQ010000162.1 coordinate 11,054, forward strand.
CCACACAATGGATGTCGTGCGCCTAAGCGCCGACGAGTCTAAGGAGTTTTGTAATGGCAAGATATAGAGGACCCGTAGAAAAAATCGAAAGAAGATTTGGTGTAAGCCTTGGCCTAAAAGGTGAGCGTCGTCTTGCAGGTAAAAGTGCACTTGATAAACGTCCATATGGCCCAGGTCAACATGGTCAACGTCGTACAAAAATTTCTGAGTACGGTACACAGCTTCGTGAGAAACAAAAAGCGAAGTTTATGTACGGTTTGAGCGAAAAGCAAATGCATGCATTATTTGATGAAGCAAAGCGTCGTCAAGGTAATACTGGTACGAATTTGATTATGTTACTTGAACAACGTCTTGACAATGTTGTTTACCGCATGGGCTTTGCAACGACTCGTCGTTTTGCTCGCCAATTGGTAAATCACTGTCACGTATTGGTTGATGGCAAGCGTGTTGACATCCCTTCTTACCGTGTAAAACCGGGACAAAAAGTTGAGATTAACGAAAAAAGCAAAAAGAACAATCAAGTTGTTCGTGCAATGGAATTGACTAACCAAACAGGTCTTGCTTCATGGGTTGATATCGATCAAGCAAAAGTATTTGGTATCTTTACACGTCTTCCAGAGCGTGAAGAGGTTGTTATTCCTGTTGAAGAACGTCTAATCGTTGAGCTTTACTCGAAATAATCATTAAAGAAAGGGCACTCAGCATGAAAAAAATTAAAACTTCTCCGCTTCTCCCAAAAGAGTTTGTCGTTGAACAAATCAGCGCGAATGAAGCAAACATTATCGCCTATCCGTTTGAAACCGGATATGCAATTTCGATTGCTCATCCAATTCGCCGCTTTTTGTTGAGCAGCTCAGTAGGGTTTGCCCCCATCGGGATTAAAATCGAGGGTGCGAAGCATGAGTTTGACTCAGTACGCGGTATGCTTGAAGACATTTCAGATTTCATCATCAATCTTAAAGGGATCCGTTTTAAATTAAAAAACGGTCTTAAAGAGAAAGAGATTGCCTACACTTTTGCAGGCCCTTGCGAAATTCATGGCAGTGATTTAGAGAATGATGATGTTGAAATCGTTACCCCGCATGGCTTTTTGGCAACGTTAAATGAAGATGCAACGCTTAATTTTTCGATCAAAATTCATCAGGGTATCGGATACATGCCAAGCGAAGAGATCCGTGACATGCTAACCGATGGTTACATTGCATTGGATGCGTATTTTACACCGGTTCGCCGTGCAACGTATGCAATTGACAATGTTTTGGTTGAAGATAATCCTAATTTTGAAAAAGTGATTATCAACATCGTAACAGATGGTCAAATCTCTCCGGTGGATGCGTTTAAAAATGCTCTTGATGTGATGTATGCTCAAATGGCTGTTTTTAACAGTGAGGTGAGCATTAAATCAGCGAATACGCCCGTTGAGCGTAACGATGAACATCCTGAATTGAAGCGTTTAGGTGCACGAATTGAAGAGTTAGGTTTGAGCGCTCGCAGTTTTAACTGTTTAGATCGTTCAAACATCAAATACATTGGTGAAATTGTTTTAATGAGCCAAAATGATTTGAAAGAAGTTAAAAACCTTGGTAAAAAATCGTTTGAAGAGATTTTAGAAAAAATCACAGAATTCGGTTATGCTGTCGGGCAAGAACTTGCAGATGATTTAGTCTCTGCGATCAAAAAGAAAATCGAAGCTGAATAAAGTATTTGAAGCTTTGATGCTCTTGGGCTTACTGCCGAAGTAAACCCAGTGTTAACGCAGACAAAGGGATTTAATTCCTTTGTCGTATAAAAATAGTAAATCGAAGCTGAATAAGCTTTAAACCATCATAGGAATATTTTATGAGACATCGCCACGGATACCGTAAGCTAGGTCGAACAAGCTCACATCGTGAAGCTTTGTTGACCAATCTTAGCATATCATTATTTGAACATGGTAAAATTGAAACAACGTTGATTAAAGCAAAAGAATTACGTTCTTTCGCTGAAAAATTAATTACAACTGCACGTGTTGGTGATGCAAATGCGCATCGTTCAGTATTTGCAGTTTTACAAAATAAAGAAGCAACTAAAAATCTTCTTGGTGAAGTTGCTCCTAAGTATACGGAACGTAACGGCGGGTATACTCGTATCGTTAAGACTCGTATTCGTCGCGGTGATGCTACGCATATGGCAACTATTGAACTCGTATAACGAGTTCAACACCCTCCCACCCCTTAAAGTAAGCTTCATCTGAAAACTATCACAATCATGTTAGTCCTTGTTTAGTCCAAATTTCTTATATTGTCATGATGAATTCGCAGTAAAAAAGGTAAAAAAGATATGATTCCATTCACAGACGAAGAATTGATGCAACCCGTGCGTCAAGTAATTGATAAAGTTCGCCCTTCACTCGCACTTGATGGTGGTGACATTGCTTTTTTAAGCGTTAAAAATGGGACTGTTTATGTACAATTACAAGGGGCATGTGTAGGCTGTGGAAGCAGTGGTAATACACTTAAATATGGTGTTGAGCGACAGTTACGGATGGATATTCATCCGGAGCTTACCGTTATCAATGTTCCACACGGTATGGAAAATCAAATCAATACCTTATAAATTACGTTAATGTGCCGATATAATCACGAACCAAAAGAGGGAGAGAAAAAATGAAAACTTTATTGAAGACCCTCAATGCAGCGAATGAGCATTTTATGGCTGGACAATACAGCGATGCATTACGAGATTATTCACTTGTTTTAAGAGAAAATCCGTCCTCCAAAGAAGCGTACAATGGGGCTATCTTATGTGACATGGCGATGAGTGGCGAAGGGGGTGCGGAAGCACTGTTTGATTATTATTCTATTTTGAAAAGTGAAGATGCAGAGCAAGCCGATACGGTTATCTCCGAGATCCTCGAAACCATGGACGGTACGTTAGAGCAATTGGCCGGTTTATTCAACGAGGGTGTCCTGCAACGGCTCGATTATGCGGATGGAATTTTATACAATGAGTTTAAAGAGCTTGTATTGAGTGAAAATGATTTTAAGCGTATTTTTGAAAATATCATGTTTTCAACCCGTGTCATTATTACGGAAAAAGAAGATTTTGTCGATTTTTTAGATAATTTAATCAATAATGGATACAAAGAGATGGCACTAAGCTATCTTGAAAGTGCATTGGGCGTTTATCCAAACGATACCCAGCTTCGTAATTTGCTCCGCAGATTGGCAAAAGGAAAACCATTTGAAAGTTGAGATCCAAGGACAGCCTTATCGCACTATCTCTGAAAATTCTACAGAGTGTGATGCCTCTTGCGCTTTTTTAGTAACAAAACAAAATGAAAAATTTAAAGAAGATGCTCTTTCTCGAGGTGCCCTAAGCATTCTGACTCCGAATGAGTGCTGGGAACTTTTTGGTCTGGACCGTATTAAGGTAATCGGTATTACGGGAACCAATGGTAAAACTACCACTGCAAGCGCGATTTATTCGATTCTCCTTGATTTGGGTCATAAATGTGCCATGCAGGGGACGCGCGGATTCTTTATGAATGATGAGAGTGCTGAGGGGAAAACCCTGACCACTCCTACGGTATTGAATACCTATCGTCATATCGCACAAGCAATCCAAGCAGGATGCGAATATTTTGTGATGGAAGTGAGTTCGCACGCGATTGAGCAAGAGCGGATTGCAGGGATAAAGTTTGATCTAAAAATTCTTACCAATATCACCCAAGATCATCTTGATTACCATGAAAGTATTGAAGAATATATCCGTATCAAAAATCTCTTTTTTGCCGATGAGGGTAGAAAGTTGATTAACAAAGATGAGCCTAGAGCGCAGTTTAATTTTAAAAATGCGTTTACCTACGGCATTGAAAATCCCGCTACCTATAAAATTCTCGCCTATTCACTCAACAACGGGGTGAGCGGTGTTTTAAAGCATTTTGAAGAGCACGTCACCTTTGCCACCTCATTACACGGATTTTTTAATCTTTATAATATTACGGCTGCGATGGCGGCGGTTCACTTGGTAAGCGGTGATCCTTTGGAAAAAATAACCGAAGTGGTTGAAAATTTCGGTGGCGTGAGCGGGCGAATGGAAGTGGTGAGTGAATCTCCTCTCGTGATCGTCGATTTTGCCCATACTCCGGATGGGATGGAGCAAGTACTCAATGCCTTGAAAGAAAAAGAGGTATTGGTAGTTTTTGGTGCAGGCGGTGACCGTGACCGCACTAAGCGTCCGTTGATGGGGAGAGTGGCCGTGATGTATGCCAAAAAAGTGTATGTTACGAGTGATAATCCCCGTTTTGAAGACCCGGATGCTATTATTGAAGATATTTTAGCAGGGATCGACGATCAAGGAAAAGTGGTTGTTGATGTGAACCGACGAAGTGCGATCACTCAAGCCCTTAGGGATCGAAGTGGTGATGAAATAGTATTGATCTTGGGCAAAGGGGATGAAACCTCTCAGATTATTTATGACCAGCATCTTCCTTTTGATGATAGGGTTGTTGCACGTGAGATTTTAGAGCAACTTTAAAATTCCCCTTAAATCAAAGGGCTGTTTGTAAGTGTTTAATGTGTGTGGTTTGAATTTCGCTATAATTGCACCACTATTTTATGGCTGTTAAAGCCTCAAGTTTTTAAGGAGAGTGCGATGGGTGTTCCACAACCAGCGTTTTATATTTTCAAGTGTGAGCAAAGCTCGCCTCCAGGTATGCCAAAGCCGAGCTGTGTCAATCCGCAAACTCAGGATTTATTCCAACATTTGGCACAAACGCTAATGCAAAAAGGGATCATCGGAACGGTTCAGCCTATCCGTACGGCATGTATGAATCGTTGTAATGCAGGTCCGATTATGTTGGTTGAGCCAGGGCACGTCATGTACTCAGGACTTACCAAGGAGAAAATTACCGAAATTATCGATCGTCATATCATCGGCGGTGAAGTGGTAGCGGAGTATGTTATCCCCGCAGAACTTTGGGATGCTCCAATCAGCCCTGAAGCCATGATGAAGCAGATGGGGCGCTAAACCAATGTTAATCGAAATGCTCTACAGCAAAATTCATCGCGCAACCGTCACCGATGCGAATCTCAACTATGTTGGCTCCATCACCGTTGATGAGGAGTTATTGGAAGCCTCTAGAATGCGTGTCGGTCAAAAGGTGGAGATACTCAATATCAATAACGGTGAGCGATTTTCAACCTATATTATCTTAGGTGAGCGCGGACAACGGGATATCTGTCTCAACGGTGCAGCAGCGCGCAAGGTCCATAAAGGGGATAAAATTATTATCGTTGCGTATGCAACGTACAATGATGCAGAACTCGAAAATTATAAACCGACCGTTGTGTTGGTTGATGATGATAACGTTATTACTGAAATAATCGACAAGATATAAGCCTCAATATGCTAGAATTTCACTAAAAAATAGTGGGGATGTATGGAGCAGTTTGAAGCGTATTTATTGGCACATTTACCTACTGTTTCCAGCCCCCATCCTCATTATGAAGCTTCATTACGCCAAATGCTCACCGGTGGCGGAAAACGGTTTCGCCCCGCATTGCTCTTAGGCGTCGTAAAAGCCTACAACCCTCTTTTACTACAAAGTGCTTACAGTGTTGCTTTGGCGATAGAACTTCTCCACACCTATTCACTGATACACGATGATTTACCCGCGATGGACAATGCTGATTTACGTCGCAGTATTCCTACATTGCACATAACATACGATGAAGTTACAGCTATTTTAGCTGGGGATGCTCTTAATACCTACGCCTTTGAAGTATTATCCAATGCACCGCTTAGCGATAAAGTCATTGTCAAGCTCATTCGTGAACTCTCCTCTAATGGAGGATTGAGCGGAATGGTGCTGGGGCAAGCGATCGATTGTCATTTTGAAAACACGCCCCTTACGTTGGATCAAGTCAGAATACTTCATATCAATAAAACAGGTAAGCTCATTGCGGCATCACTGAAAATGGGAGCGATTATTGTCGGACGGGATGATCGTGCACAAGAGCTCTATGATTTTGGAATTGATTTGGGACTGTTGTTTCAAATTCAAGATGATATTCTCGATGTAACCCAAGATACTGCGTGTGCGGGAAAAACGACAAACAATGACGAAGCAAAGAATAGTTTTGTAACGTTATTAGGATTAGAGAAAGCGATAGAAGAGGCCGATACGTTAGCCCAAAAGTTAACGCTTCAAATCCAAAGTTTTGATGAGAATTTACAGCGTGAATTGTCACCAACGCTTACATACTACATTAACCGACATAAGGAATAAATAATGAGCAACGCAATGCGCCAAAAAATGGCAGATACAATCCGATTTTTAGCAGCCGATATGGTTCAGCAGGCCAATTCAGGTCATCCGGGTGCTCCGATGGGATTGGCCGATATTGCGGTTGTTTTATCCGAATACATGGTTCATAATCCGCGCAATCCGAAATGGTTAAACCGAGACCGTTTAGTATTCTCAGGCGGGCATGCTACGGGCCTGATTTATTCACTTTATCACCTTTGGGGATATGGATTGGAGATAGACGATTTGAAACAGTTTCGTCAGATGGGCTCTCTCACTCCTGGGCATCCGGAATATGGTCATACGGCGGGAATCGAGATTACAACAGGTCCTTTGGGGCAGGGGATAGCAAATGCGGTCGGGTTTGCAATGGGATCTCAGTATGTCGGTCACAAGGTTAACTCCGAAACAGCAAGCTTAATCGATCACAGCGTCTATTGTCTGTGCGGTGACGGTGATCTCGAAGAGGGGATCAGTTATGAAGCATGTTCGATTGCAGGACATATGGGGCTTGATAATTTGGTTCTGATTTACGATTCAAACCGTATTACGATCGAGGGGTCTACGGAACTTAGTTTGAGCGAAAATATCCGTGATCGTTTCGAGTCTCAAAACTGGGCCGTTCTCGAAATTGATGGGCATAATTTTGATGAGATTGACGGGGCATTTGCTCAGGCCAAAACAATTTCTCGTCCTGTCCTCATTATCGCTAATACCGTTATTGCCAAAGGCGGCGACAAAATGGAAGGATCTCATCATGCCCACGGTGCTCCGCTGGGTCACGATGTGATCAAAGTGGCAAAAATCGCGGCTGGATTTGATCCGGAAGCGACATTTGCGGTGAGCGCCGATGTGCTGGAGCGTTTCCGATGTGCGATTGAAAAAGGGGATTTGGCAGAGCGTGAGTGGAATCACCGCCTCAAAGAGCTGCCGTTGATGGAGCAGAACGAAGCGTATGAGCAATTGCTCAATCCAGACTTTAGTCGCATCCAATGGCCGGTGTTTGAAAAAGCGGATGCAACGCGTAATACGAACGGCGTGATCCTCAATGCGATTGCCAAAGCAATTCCGGGATTTTTGGGCGGGTCGGCTGACTTGGCTCCGTCAAATAAAACGGAACTTGTCGGTATGGGTGAATTTCCAAAAGGGAAAAATATCCATTTTGGAATCCGTGAGCATGCAATGGCATCGATCACTAATGCGATGGCATTGTACGGGCCGATATTGCCGTTTAGCGCAACTTTCTTTGTCTTTAGCGACTATCTTAAGCCTTCGGCTCGTATTGCAGCATTGAGCGGTATTCAGCACTTTTTTATCTGGACTCATGACAGTATCGGCGTAGGCGAGGACGGCCCGACCCATCAGCCGATTGAACATTTGAGCCAATTTCGTGCGTTGCCAAACTTTTACGTCTATCGCCCTGCCGATGGAGCGGAAAATGTAAAATGTTGGCAAAAAGCTCTTAGCATGAAAACGTCGCCGAGTGCCTTTGTCTGTTCTCGCCAAAATCTTCCTGTATTGGGTTCTCCAATTAAAGGGGACGTTGAAAACGGCGGCTATTTGCTTGAAGAACGAACCAATGCAACGGTAACATTGATGGCTTCGGGTTCTGAAGTGTCCCTCGCATTAGAGACGGCAAAAGAGCTGGAAGCGCGCGGTGTGATGGCGAACGTCGTGAGTGTTCCGTGTTTTGATCTCCTTCTTGAACAGCCTCAAAGCTACATTGACTCCATTATCAAGTCGGAGTCCAAAAAAGTGGCGATTGAAGCGGCACGAGGGTTGGAATGGTACCGTTTTGCCGATACAGTGATTGCGATGGATGGCTTTGGAGCGAGTGCACCGGCTGATTTATTGTTCAAACATTTTGGATTTACCGCAGATGCGATTGCGTCTAAAATTTAATGAATGATTCTCCTGAATATTTAGCCAAACGTGCCTTTTTTGACTCGTTGATTACGTTGTATGGGCGTAATGTGGCGGTGGAAATATTGCGTGATGAGACGGTGAAGATACATAAACTTCACCTTTCTAAAAGCAATCGTAGTGATGAGACGATGGATGAGATATTGGCTCTTGCGCAAACACGTGGTGTGGAGATCAAGTACCATACCAAAGATGCCCTTTCCCGGATTTCGAAAAACAGTGCCCAAGACCAAGGGGTTGCCCTCGATGTGGAAGCCCAAAATTACCGAGATGCCCAATCGATTTCGTCTGATTTTCCCAATGGTTTTCGTCTATTGGCTCTCGATGGGATTAATAATCCCCAAAATTTAGGGATGATTATCCGCTCTGCGGCGGCGAGTACCATCGATGGAATTATCCTTCCTAAAAAAAACAGCACCAAGCTCTCCCCTTTGGTGATGAAAGCCAGTGCTGGGACGCTTTTTAAAATCCCTATTTACTATTGCGACACCTTGAGTGATGTTCTGCCGCTTGCAAATTGCAGTGTGATTACCCTCTCCTCGCACGCTCATGATGATATTTATACCTTAAAAATTCCCAATCGTGCCGTTTTTGTATTGGGTAATGAGTCTGAGGGGGTAAGTCGCGAGATAGAGGCATTATCGACGACGCGGGTTTCTATCCCGATGCACCGTGGTGTCGAATCGCTCAATGTTGCTATTACGGCGGGAATCGTCTCTTTTTTACCGTGAAATTCCATCGTGCCTATATCGAGGTGACAAATGTATGCGGGTTAGCCTGCAGTTTTTGTCCCCCAAAAGAACAGCCAACTTCCACTATGAGTTTAGAGTTCTTTGAATCGATTTTACGTCAGTTACAAGAGTATACGAATGAGATAGCCCTCCACGTTATGGGCGATCCGATGGTGTTGTCGAATTTAACCGATTATTTGGAGTGTGCTCTAAAATACAATTTTAAAGTGATGATTACTACCAGCGGCTTTTACTTAGACGAGAGCCGTCGTTCTTCTCTTTTCCATCCTTCCATTCGGCAAGTAAATATTTCTCTGAATAGTTTTAATAAAAACAGTGTCTCTCGCAGTTTTGAAACCTACTTGGAACCGATTTTGTCCTTATGCGATGAAAAACTGGCACGAAAAAGTGATTTTTTTATCAATCTAAGGGTGTGGAATTTGGATGAGGTTCATAGCGAATCGGATTTTAATGAGAAGCTTTTTGATGTTTTGGAAAATCATTTTGGACTTGAACCGCTTGCTTCGATGATAAGCGGTGAGCGCCAATCGGTTCGTCTGGCTTCCAAAGTACTGCTCCATTTTGATCGCTATTTCGAGTGGCCAAGTCTACAAAACTCACTTTCCGGAAATGGTTATTGTCATGGATTGAGTAAACAAATTGCCATTTTAGCGGACGGACGGGTAGTGCCCTGTTGTTTGGACGGTGAGGGAATCATAGAACTTGGTAACCTACATGTGACAAATTTGGGTAAAATTCTCTCATCTAAACGTTCTTGTGATATTGTGCAGGGGTTTGCACATCATGTTGCACATGAAGAATTATGTCAAAAATGCAGCTACAAAGAGAGATTTAATAAAGAGGTACTATCATGATTAAATGTTTTGTGAAAAACGAAAACGCTATTGCCCTTATTGATACTATGTCGGAGTTAGACGGAGACAATATCGAAAAAGTCATCTGGATCGATATGTTGATGCCGACGTATGATGAGATTGTTTTTATTGAAAATACCTTTGAGATTAAATTCCCCACCAAACAAGAGACTGAAGAGATTGAAATCAGTTCCCGCTATTGGGAAGAGAATGATCGCATTGAGATTAATAGCTTTTTCTTGATCAATTCAGCTCAAAATTCTCATAATGAAACGGTATCGTTTATTCTCTATAAAAATTTGCTTATCTCTATTCGCTATACGGCACTGTATACGTTTGATGAGTTTAATCGTAAATTTTTTGCAACTCCCAAGCAGTTTGAGAGCGGTTATGATATTTTTTGTCAGATTTTAGACATACGAATCGATGCGGATGCAGATATTATTGAAAAACTTTCGCGTGACATCACCCGTCTTCGTAAACACGTCTTTACCGATTATACGAATGATGATGAAGAAATATTGGAACGCATTTCATCGTTAGAAGATTTGAATATGCAACTTCGTGAAAATCTAAACGATAAACAGCGTATTTTGAGCTCTTTTTTGAAATCAAATAAATATAAAGCAGCACTAAAAGGTGATATTGCAATTATGCTTAAGGATATTAAGTCATTGATCGATTATACCGATTTTAATTTTGAACGGTTGGAATATCTTCAAAATATTTTCGTCGGTTTATTGAGTATTGAGCAAAATAAAGTGATTAAAATTTTTGCAATTATGAATGTTATTTTCTTGCCTCCGACATTGATTGCGAGTATTTATGGGATGAATTTTGATCTTATGCCGGAACTGCAATGGCGTTTTGGGTATTTGGTTTCAATATTTTTAATGGTATGTTCATCCGTCTTCCCTCTCTATCTTTTCAAACGCAAAGGATGGATTTAAGAGTAGGTACGACTCTTAACTATTCTAAAACTAATTAAACACTGTAAAGGATCTACTTTTGGACAGGCGAATTCGCTATTTTATCGAAGATTATTGGGATATTTTCATAGGAGTATGTTCTATCGGACTTGCTTTTTTTGCACATCATCAAGGTGATGGTATGATGGCAACACTGTTGGCCGCAATCGGCATCGCTGCACTTTCTCTCACAGTTGCCGAAGTTGCAGACATCCTCTCTGAGCGCCTTCATGAACCATATGGCAGCTTTGTATTAACATTTAGTGCTGTTGTGGTTGAAATTATTTTACTGTATGTTATTTTGCTTGAAGTACGTCATTCGCCCGAAGTTTTGGAGACGGTAAAAGGGGGAATTATCTCTGCAGTCATTGTCGATTTAAACGTTTTATTAGGACTTGCTGTCTTTTTAGGAGGGCTTGCCTTTACACAACAACAGCACAACAAGGAGACATCGAGCGCCTACAGTACCGTTTTGTTCGTTGCATCCTCAGCCCTTTTGGTTCCGGGGTTATTGACACATACCGATCATGGGAGTGCGTCTTTGACACAAGTAAGTCATTTGATTGCGGGGGTATTGCTCTTTTTTTACATTATTATCTTTATTTTTCAAACCCGTACCCATACCCATTTTTTTAAAGCAACCGCACGAAGCCGTTTTTTTCGTCTGAAACGCAAGCTTGCCGAAGAAGAGGGGGAAATTGACGAAAATGATTCGAGTGATTATATTTTTGAGCATCTGAGCACAGCCATTAATTTTATGGTTATCTTTCTCTTGATCGGTATTATTGCTTTTGGGGCAGAAATTTTTGCCGGGCACGGTGTTAAAATAGCAAAAGAGTATGGAATATCAGCTGGTTTAGCGGGGCTTGTGATCGCGATTATCAGCGTATCCCCGGAGATATTCACAGCCGTTCGTGCTGCCCGAAACGATCAGATTCAGCGGGTGGTCAATATTGCAATGGGGGCATCTACTGTATCCATTATCTTAACTGTTCCGATTTTAATGATGTTGGCCTACTTTTCGGGAATCAACCTTACTCTTGATTTTAATCCGCTTCAAATTGGAGCATTATTGCTGACGATTATTTTAGTGTGGAAAACGACCGAAGAGGGAGAAACCAACTATTTCGAAGGGGCCTCGCATCTAATGTTCTTTGTCAGCTACGCTATTATTGCGGCGTATTACTGAAGATGTACATCCTTTTTGCACCCAGTGAGGGGAAGAGGCAAGGGGGAATATATCCTCCATTGAATGGTAATAGCCTGATATTCCCGGAGCGATATTCTAAACGTCTTGAGGTACTGGCGCAATATGAAGCTTTGGTGCAACAGGGGAGCCCTGAAGCATTAGAAGCTCTTTTTGGGATTAAAAATAGAAGCGAGTTTGAGCGCTATAAAATTCCTTTTGATAATGCGCCTACAATGAAGGCTATAGAGCGTTACGATGGGGTAGCCTATGATTATCTAAATTATTCCACACTCTCACCTGAATCTCAGAAGTATGTTGATACAAACACAATTCTCTTCTCAAATCTTTTTGGTCCCATTCGTGCAGGTGACTTACTTCCCGACTATAAACTAAAGCAGGGCTCCTCTATTGGGGGGTTTGTGACGGAGAGGTTTTACAAAGAACATTTTAGCAATCCCCTTGATCTAATCATAGATAATGATGAAATATTGGATTTAAGAGCAGGATTTTACGATAAGTTCTATACCCCTAAAAATAGCATCACAACTCTAAAATTTCTCAAGGAAGGCAGAGTTGTAAGCCATTGGGCAAAAGCTTATCGTGGCCTTGTATTGCGGGCTGTAGCAACGCATAAGATTCACTCATTGGAACAATTTTTGGCACTGAATATTGAGGGGTTGGTGATGAATGAAATCATAGAAACCAAGAAGAAAAAAGAGATCATTTACACAATCGCCTAATTTCTTTTGAATACCTCTTGACTTATTGTAAAAAAATAACTATAATTTCAGCTCCATTTCGCCAATGCCGGCATAGCTCAGTTGGCTAGAGCAGCTGATTTGTAATCAGCAGGCCCGGGGTTCAAGTCCTCGTGCCGGCACCATTGAACGAAATCGGAATGCCTTACAATTATCAGTGTTAGACCAGATTAGGCCGTGGTGAGATAC
>JAUYSQ010000163.1 GCA_030696285.1 Sulfuricurvum sp.
TAGAAACGCAAGAGGTTTTTGAGCGATATAAAGGTTATGGTGTTAATTATTTTCAAGGGTATTATATTAAGAGACCGTACACCCTCGAAAATGAGTCTCTTTCACTGTCACAGGAACAAATTTTACAAGTTTGGAACTTACTGCAACATGATGCCAATATAACCGAAATCGTCCAGAAATTAGAACAAAATCATGTTTTAGTGCTTCAGTTGATGCAGTTTATCAACTCTTCATATTTTTCGTTTGCCTCTGCTATAACCTCAGTCCGACAAGTGATTTCTCTTGTAGGGCGTAAAGCACTCAGCAATTGGTTGTTACTGATGCTTGTATCGCATAAATCCGATACTTCAACCAATCATCCGTTACTTCTCATGGTGATTAATAGAACAGAAATCATCACAGGACTTTTGAAATTGAGCACTCCTAAGTGCAGCCGAGGAGAATTGGATACAGCCTATTTGGTGGGGATGCTCTCTCTGGTACATCTTTTACTAAATATGGACCATAGAGCTTTTTTACACAAACTGCATGTTTCGGATGAAATAGAAGAAGCGATGTTCGAAGCACAGGGAAAATGGGGGCAACTGTTGACGATGACACGATACATTGAAAACATGGATTACGGCTCAATTAAGCCCTTTATTGACCATTATAAGATTAATGTAGAGCAGATGGATGCGCTTATTGTTCAAGCGATGGAAAAAGTTAACGCTTTTGATGCAATGCTTCAAAATAAATTTTAAAACAATTTCACTTCTCTTTTAAGATAGCTAACCCTTTGGCTTTGGTATAATCGCGTCATTATTACCATTTAAGGAAACTGCCGTGAGCCTCCCAGACATCGAAAAAGTTCTCAAACAACATAAACTTTCTCAAGACGATTACACGCATATACAAAAAATCCTCGGACGTGAGCCTAATCTCGTCGAGATTGGTGTTTTTTCGGCTATGTGGAGTGAGCACTGTAGTTATAAATCCTCTAAAAAACATTTGAGCGGTTTCCCGACCAAAGCACCATGGGTTATTCAGGGTCCGGGTGAAAATGCGGGAGTTATCGACATCGGCGGCGGTTATGCGGCGGTTTTCAAAATGGAGAGCCATAACCACCCAAGTTTCATCGAACCGTATCAAGGTGCGGCTACGGGTGTCGGCGGAATTATGCGTGACGTATTTACCATGGGAGCGCGCCCGATTGCGAACCTTAATGCACTTCGTTTTGGAAATGTAACCAACAAAGATGCTATTAGCGCCCATCAGCGTTATTTAGTACGCGGTGTTGTATCGGGTATCGGTGGATACGGCAACTGTATGGGTGTTCCTACCATCGGAGGTGAGACGAGTTTTGATGAATGTTACAACGGTAATATTCTGGTTAACGCCTTTACTCTCGGGCTTGCGAAAAGCGATGAAATTTTCTACGGTCGTGCTGAGGGGATGGGAAATCCGGTTATCTATGTTGGAAGCAAGACAGGACGTGACGGTTTAGGCGGAGCGGTGATGAGTTCGGACAGCTTTACAGAAGCGTCTAAAGGTCTTCGCCCGACGGTACAAGTGGGTGATCCGTTTACGGAAAAATTACTTCTTGAAGCGTGTTTGGAGCTTTTCAAAACCGATTACGTTGTCGGTATCCAAGACATGGGCGCGGCAGGACTAACATCGAGCTCATTTGAGATGGCGGGACGCTCGGGCAGCGGTATGATTATGCACCTCGATAAGGTTCCTGCACGTGAAGAGGGGATGATGCCGTATGAGTTCATGCTCTCCGAGTCTCAAGAGCGTATGCTTATTTGCGCACGCAAAGGGACAGAGCAAGCGATTATTGATATTTTCGAAAAATGGGATCTTGACTGTGCGGTTATCGGTGAGGTAACGGGAACGGGGAATATGGAACTTTTCTGGCACGGTGAAAAATGTGCTGAAATTCCTGTTGATCCTGTGAGTGAAGAAGCTCCAATTCTTGACCGCCCAACGAGTCGCCCAACGTATTTAGACGAAATTTCAAAAGTGACCTTGGCTGATTTTGATACGGTAGATAACCAAAGTGCTTTTGAAAAATTGATCTCCTCTATGGAAGTGGTTGATAAAGGGTGGATTTATCAGCAATACGATTCGATGGTACAAACCAATACCATCAAAAAGGGCGGCGAGCTTGATGCCTCAGTCATCCGTATTAAAGAAAACGGTGTTGCCTTGGCGATGAGTGCCGATTGTAACGTCCGTTTTTGTTATATCGATCCATATGCTGGCGCAGCAGCAGCCGTTATCGAAAGCGGTCGTAATGTCGCGATGAGCGGTGCAACTCCTAAAGCCGTTACCGATTGTCTTAACTATGGAAACCCTGAAAATCCTGAAGTGATGTGGCAATTTGCCCAAGGGTGTTTGGGAATCAAAGAGGCGTGTGCCGAGCTAAACACTCCGGTTATCGGCGGTAACGTATCTCTTTATAATGAAACCAACGGAAAATCAGTCTTTCCAACACCGGCGATTGCAATGGTCGGTATCAATGAAGATCAAAATAATGTATTGCTCTCAACATTTCAAAAAGAAGGAAATGCACTCTATCTCGTGGGTGAAAGCCGCAGTGAATTTGGCGGATCCCTCTATATGAAAGAACTGTGCGCAACGGTTGCGGGAACGATCCCTGCTATCGATTACGATAAAGAGCGTGCATTGTGGAATCTTGTCAT
>JAUYSQ010000013.1 GCA_030696285.1 Sulfuricurvum sp.
GGAGGGGGGAGTAATTGTAAATGTTGAGTTTTGCACCCAAGGGTATTCCCTCTGGTCAATTTCGAATGAAAAACTGATGTTACGCAGTTAAGTAATTTCTCGTCATACCCTATAGGGCACAAGAACCTCTTCGAGGTCCTCGGGCTTGACCCGGGGATCCATCTCTTTCAAAGCACAGCTGGATTCACCCTAAAGGGCACTTCGCCCGCCTTCGCGGGAATGACGAAGACAAAAAGCTACTTTTAGAACTGTAAAACAAAAAGTGCGTAAGGTCAGTGAAAAAGACAAATGGGTATTAGTGGTTAGTGATCATGAAACGGAGGCGTTAGTGAAATACCATTTGACGTGGGTGTGTACGGTTTGGTCATTTATCAAGTCCTCCACGGAGATCCATTGGTACTCGTCATGCTGGTCGTTAATGAATGATAAATTTTGAAGGTTGAGTGTTGAAGTATGCAATGTGTAGGCTAGGACGACGTAGTGGGTGGTGATGTGATCACCGAAAACGCTGTCTTCATAGAAATGCTCGAATGTTCCGATGAAGGATGCATCGGATAACGACGCGCTGACCCCCAGTTCATCATGAGCGATCCGCCTAAAAGCATCAGCCATTTTTTCGTCTTTGTAGATGCGTCCGCCGGGAGTAAACCAGAATCCTTTTGCCGGAGCGTTGAGCCGTTTGCCAAGGAGCACTTCGCCATGATGGTTACGGATGATGAGGTCGATCGAGATGAGAGGTGTATGCTGTACGATGGTGGTGAAGAGGTCGGTGTGCAGGTGGTGAGGGTTAGACATTACTTTTTGTCTTTAGTAGGGGATAGGAGGTAGCGATGGTTAAGGAGAGAGAACTGTTGGACGTCAAAGGGGTGGTGATGCGTGCTGTTTCGATGCAGACCATGTGGCGGTAATCCTCTTCGTTCATATCGGCTATGGCTGCTGAAGTTTCCTGCCATGGATTCCAGACAACGACATCGCTGTGCCCTTGGTGTGTGAGATGGATTGTTTTTTCAGGGGTTGCGAGAGTATTTTCACTGTGGGGATGGGTGTAGATGCGATCCACTTCACCGCGGATTTGGAGGGTAGATTCCTCTGTGGTGACAAGGGTGTTCTCTTGGAGGGAATCACGATAGCAATCCCCTAAACCGGTGATGGGTGAATGGGCAATGTCGGAGGTGTATAGGTACGTATGGAGTGCGCCTGTCGTGGGAACCGGTGTGTCGATGTGCAGTCGTACCTCGCATGTTGTGCCCAAATGCATTTGAAGAGAGAGGGTGAAAGGGTGAGGCCAGATTTCTCTCGTTTGGGGGGTGTCGCGTAGTTGAAACTCAAGGTGAACGCCGTTGTCGCTATCGTCGCGCTTTACGAGATCCCATGGCAGGAGTCGGGCAAAACCGTGTGCCGGGGAAAACGCTTTGCCAAACCATGGCCAGCAGATGGGGATACCTCCGCGAAAGGCTTTACCTGCTCGGTAGTGGGAGATCTCGCTTGACCAGAAGACGGGCGTTCCCTCTGCTGGAGTCCACTCGATGAGCTGTGCCCCCTGGCGCAAAATCGTGGCGCGGAAGAGGGGGTGGTTTATCGTGATTAGGAGAGCGTGATTAGGCACGTTTGAAATCATCGTCGATGCGGATGATATCATCTTCTCCGGTGTATTCTCCCACTTGGGCTTCGATGAGGACGAGGTCGATTTTACCGGTGTTCTCTAAACGGTGCAACTCCCCCATTTTGATATAAGTTGATTCGTTGGGGCGGACGAGAAACGTTTTTTCGCCCACGGTGACAGTTGCCGTACCGCTGACGACAATCCAGTGTTCGTTTCGGTGGAAATGTTTTTGTAAACTGAGGCGCTTGCCAGTCTTTACAACGATCCGTTTGATCTTATAGCCTTGGGTGTCTTCGAGAACGGTATAGGTTCCCCATGGACGGTGTGCGGTGAGGTGGATATTGGGGAGGTGGGAATCACGACGCTTGAGCTCGGCGACGACTTCTTTGACCTTTTGAGAGCTTCCCTTTTTCGAGATGAGGAGGGCATCTTCGGTGTCGATGATAATGAGATCGTCACAGTCGATCGTTGCAATGGTTTTATGTGCGAGGATCAGGTTGTTATGGGAATCAATGCTGATGTGATGGGGGTTTTCCGTGTTGCCGTCCCCATTTTTCGGGAGTTCATCGTAGAGAGCATCGAAA
>JAUYSQ010000030.1 GCA_030696285.1 Sulfuricurvum sp.
GTGGACTGGTAAAACAGCTTCGGGTCTTGAGATTGGTCCTTTGGGTACATTTACATTGCGGGTAGTACAGCCGGTATTTGATGGTACTACGCTCATTGGTTATGTGGAATTTGGCAAAGAGATTGAGGATGTTTTACAGACGCTTCATGCCAAAACCAATAATGAGATTGCCCTCGTAATCCGCAAAGAGCATCTGAAACGTCAGGCGTGGGAAGATGGGATGCGTATGTTGGGTCGGAAAGCGGATTGGAATCAGTTGTCTCGTGATGCGGTTATTTATACTTCTTTTGGGAGATTGCCGAATGTCGTTGCATCGATGGTGCAGCAACATAGCGCTCACCAGTATGACGCTGATGACAAGAGTGACCAAGAAGTCTCTTACAGCGACAAGATATGGCGGGTATCGATGAGTCCCGTACAAGATGTTTCGGGTAAAGAGATCGGTAGCTTGATTATCATGAATGATATTAGTATCGAAAAAGCTGAATTTGTCCATTTCATCGTTGTGAATACAATTACCGGTCTGATTTTTCTGGGAGTTACTCTGGGGTTTATTTTTTTGCTGTTTCGTCGAACGGATAGGAGTATTTGTCTTCAACAAACACAACGGCAGCTCTCAGATGAAAAGATTAACCAGTTGGCTTTTTTCGACCAGCTCACAGGCTTGCCCAATCAAGCACTCTTGTTGGATCGGTTGAAGCAGGCTATGGCAAGCAGCTCGCGCAGTGATCATTATGGAGCATTATTGTTTATTGATCTCGATAATTTCAAAGTTCTCAACGATACGCTGGGGCATGATATGGGAGATACTCTTTTGAAACAAGCTGCACGTCGCTTGAGTTTGTGTGTGCGTGAGGGGGACACTGTAGCACGATTTGGCGGAGATGAATTCGTCATAGTCTTATCGGGGCTAGGTCAGAGTGAAACCGATGCCGCTGCTGCAAGTGAAATGATCGCTGAGAAAATTCTCGTATCGCTAAATCAAACGTATTTTCTCAATGAAGTTTCTTATCGTAGTACGGCAAGCATCGGGGTGACGTTGTTCAAAGGCGACTTATCTTCCGTTGATAATCTCATGAAGCAATCGGATCTAGCGATGTACAAATCCAAAGAAGCGGGGCGTAACGGCCTGAGTTTTTTTGATCCGAAGATGGAATTGGTACTTAAAGAACGAGCAATACTCGAGGAGGATCTACGAAGAGGCATAAATGAAAAACAGTTTCTACTTTATTATCAGCCTCAGATGATGGATGATGGTAGTATCTCAGGTGTTGAAGCGCTCGTTCGTTGGCAGCATCCTCAGCGTGGAATGGTATCGCCTATGGAGTTTATTCCGGTGGCGGAAGAGACAGGACTTATCCTCCCGTTAGGAGATTGGATTTTAAAAACCGCCTGTGAGCAGCTGGCATTATGGTCACATAGTGAGAAGACTCAAACAATGACAATAGCGGTGAATGTCAGTATTCGACAGTTTAGTCAAAACAATTTCGTTGATCGGGTGTCGTCCATACTCGAAGCCAGCGGTGCAAATTCACAGAGATTGAAACTGGAGCTCACCGAGAGTCTTTTAGTGCACAACGTGGAAGATGTTATCAAAAAAATGGTCGCGATAAAAGCCAAAGGAGTATCCTTTTCACTGGATGATTTTGGTACGGGTTATTCCTCTCTTTCATATTTAAAACGGTTACCGCTCGATCAGCTGAAAATTGATCAAAGTTTTGTACGCGATATTCTGACGGATGCTAACGATACGATCATTTGTCAATCCATTATCGCTCTAGCAGAAAGCATGGGGCTCTCAGTGATCGCCGAGGGGGTAGAGACACAAGAACAGCGTAACACATTGGCGGAGATAGGGTGTCATGCCTATCAAGGGTATTGGTTTAGTCGACCATTGCCACTAGAAGAATTTGAAATATTTCATAAAAAAGTCATGAGCGAAGTGTTAGGTGAAAATAGTGAAGAAAAATAATTTAAAAACAAAAATAGTAGGGACGCTAAGCGCCGTTATTTTGGGGGTCGCAACGATTGTAACAACCTACAATCTCTTCCACGACAAAGAGCAAAACGATATTCGTATGGCAGAAGCATACAAGAGTGTCCGTCTTAACTATGAAGAAACGGTTCGTGAAACAGCCCGTTTCTACACCGCAAGAGCAAATTCCAATATACAATCTCCCGATGTTCTCAAGACTTTTTTATCTCGAGACCATGATAAGCTCTATGAGCTCATTTTGCCCCGATGGAAAGTGTTGCAAGAGGAAAATCCTTCACTGAGCGTTATGCA
>JAUYSQ010000032.1 GCA_030696285.1 Sulfuricurvum sp.
GTGGGGACGCAAATGCTCTCCAAAGGGCATGATTATCATGACATCGCTCTTGCGGTGGTGATGGGGATTGATAATCTGCTTGGGCAGGCCGATTATCGTGCGCGTGAGCGGGCATTGTCTCTCCTCGTCCAAATCGCGGGGCGAAGCGGTCGTAAAAATGATTCGACCGTTTTGGTTCAGAGTTTTAATGAGCCATTTTTTCAACGCTATTTAGACGATTATGAGACATTTTTACACGAGGAACTGAAAATCCGAGAGGGGCGCTATCCCCCGCATAAAAAACTTGCACGATTGTTGTTCGCCCATAAAAATGGAATCAAAGCGAAAAGTGAAATGGAGAGGGTTGCAGAGATTTTACGAACCTTGCCCTCTATCGAACTGGTCGGTTTTGGAGCCTCACCGATCGAGAAAATCGCGGATAAATACCGATTTCAAATTCTCCTTCGCAGTGACAAAAGTACCGATCTGATTCGAGCGATCAAGCTGATCAAATCACCACTGTGTGAAATCGATATGGACCCCATAGAGTTTACGTAAAATTAACATCCAACAAGCTACAATCATTTCATGATTACACGTTACCCCACCAAGAAAATTTACGTCGGAAATGTTGCCATCGGCGGAGATGCCCCTATCTCGGTACAGTCGATGACCTATTCGCGCACATCGGATGTTGCGGCCACCGTAGAGCAGATCAATCGTCTCCATTTTGCCGGATGTGACATCGTTCGCGTTGCGGTCCCCGATGAAGAGGATGCGTTAGCTCTCAAAGCCATCAAGGAGCAAATCTCTCTCCCTCTCGTGGCCGATATTCATTTCAACTATAAACTCGCTCTTATTGCTGCTGAGGTTGTGGATTGTATCCGTTTTAACCCCGGAAACATCGGTGAAAAATCGAGAATTCGGGAGATCGTAAAGGCGTGTCAAGAGCGTAATATCCCTATTCGTGTAGGGGTCAATGCGGGGAGTTTGGAAAAAGAGTTTGAACAGCGTTACGGACAGAGTGCAGAAGGGATGGTCGCTTCTGCGGAGTACAATATCAAATTTCTCGAAGATTTAGGGTTTACCGATATAAAAGTCTCTCTCAAGGCAAGTGACGTACAGCGTACCGTTGAAGCCTATCGGATGTTGCGTCCGAAAAATAACTATCCTTTTCATTTGGGCGTTACGGAAGCGGGGACAATTTTTCACGCAACGATCAAAAGTGCGATCGGGCTTGGGGCCTTGCTACTGGATGGGATCGGTGATACGATGCGCGTCTCCATTACGGGAGAGCTCGAAGAGGAGATCAAAATAGGGCGTGCCATTCTCAAAGACAGCGGTGTCGCGAAAGAAGGGCCGAATATTATTTCGTGCCCGACGTGCGGACGGATCGAAGCGGATTTGGTGAGTGCGGTTGCGGTGATCGAAGAGCGGACGAAACACATCAAAAAACCGCTCGATTTATCCGTAATGGGATGTGTCGTTAATGCTATCGGTGAAGCCAAACACGCCGATGTTGCCATAGCGTATGGCAAAGGTTCCGGGCTTGTGATGGTCAAGGGTGAAGTGGTCGCACGACTGAGTGAAGAGCACCTTGTCGATAGGTTTATCGAAGAGGTTGAAAAAATGGAAGCGGAAGAAGATTAAAATGTTATTAGGTATTCGTCATTCCCGCGAAGGCGGGAATCCAGCTTTGGGGATGGATCCCCGGGTCAAGCCCGAGAATGACGGGAAAAAAATTGTATTGGAAGTAAACTAAATGGAAGAGTCATTATACAATTTAGCCTTTGAGCGTTCCGTCCTTAGTTCTATTATTTTTGACCCTGCGCAGTTCGATGAGTTTGAAGCGGTACTTAATGCTGAAGATTTTTATCTAGCGGCGCACCAAGAGATTTACCGCGCTATGCTCTCCCTTTCTCACCGTGATCTCCCCATTGATGAAGAGTTTATTAAAAAAGAGCTCAGCGGGAAACAAAAATTTGATGAGCGGGTATTGGTTGAAATTCTTACGGCTAATCCTATCTCAAATACCACCGCCTATGTACAAGAGATAAAAGACAAAGCGATTAAGCGTCATCTTCTCACCCTCACGACGGAAATCAAGCGGGTAACCCTCGAAGAGAATTTAAACGGCAATGATGTTGTCGATTTGGTCGAAAAAAAGCTCTATGAGATCACTCAAAATTCTCAATCCATCGATTTTAAAGACGCTCCGAAAATCACCGATGATACGATGGCGTATATCGAAGAGATGCGTGAGCGGGGTGATGCAATCTTGGTCGGTGTCGATACGGGCTATGCGGAACTCAATAAAATGACGACGGGATTCGGCAAAGGGGATCTTGTCATCGTTGCGGCGCGTCCGGCGATGGGGAAAACATCGTTTGCCCTCAATATGGTTCAAAACCTCCTCGAAAAAGGGAAAGGGGTAGCGTTCTTCTCTCTTGAGATGCCGGCGGAACAGCTGATGTTACGGCTACTCAGTGTTCAGACCTCTATCCAGCTCCAACGTCTGCGGGTAGGCGACATGAATCCCGAAGAATACAAACGGCTGAACGATGCGGTGGACAAGATGCGCCACTCTAAACTCTTTGTGGACGATCACGGCTCGGTCAATATTCATCAGCTTCGTTCCAAACTTCGCAAACTAAAAAGCCGACATCCCGAAATTGAACTCGCTGTCATCGATTATCTCCAAATCATGAACGGTACAGGGGGGAAAGACCGTCACCTCGAGGTAAGTGAGATTTCACGCGGACTAAAAATGCTCGCCCGTGAGCTCGAAATGCCTATCGTTGCCCTCTCTCAGCTCAACCGATCCCTCGAATCACGTTCCGATAAACGTCCGATGCTCAGTGACATCCGTGAGTCAGGTTCCATCGAGCAAGATGCCGACATCATCCTCTTCGTCTATCGTAATGACGTCTATCTCTACAAAGAGGAAAAAGAGCGGGAAAAAGAGGCGATCTCAAACGGAAAAGAGTTTATCTCCAAATATGTCGAAAAAGAGGAAGAGGAAGCAGAGATTATCATCGGTAAACAGCGTAATGGTCCGACCGGGCATGTCAAGCTGATGTTTCAAAAAAAGTTTACCCGTTTTGTGGATAAACCGACATTTGGTGCGGCGCAGATTGTTTATGAAAGCATTGATATGAAATCAGCAAATATGAATATTGATGATGGAATGGGTGCAGGGAATGTATCAATGCCGATAATTTAATTTCTGTCATTCCCGCGAAGGCGGGAATCCAGCTGGATCCACGGGTCAAGCCCGAGGACCTCGAAGAGGTTCTTGTGCCCTTTGGGTATGACGGTAGAAAAGGATTTTTTGTGAGTAAGTTAGAGCGCATTGATCTCTTCAACCTCAAAAGCGGCTCCCTTTTTGTTCTTTTCCTCCTCTTTATTGCCTCCCTTTCTCTTTCGTACGAATACCTGCAATTTTCTGAACTTAAACGCTTTGACGATCCGTTAGTCCGTGCAGAGGTGATCGACCAAGAGGTGCGTCTTATTGCCGATAATCCCAAAACTTCGATGAAACTGCGGCTGGAAAACGGTTCGCATTGCCGGTGTGCGATGAGTCCGTATTTACGTGATTTACGCGGACGCGAGGTGTTGGTAGAACTGCAGGTTAAAAATGTCACTTTTTTAGATTATCTCAAAGGATTTCATAGCCGTGGCGTTATTTTTGAGGTATATCCCGCGTTGAGTCTCAAAGAGAAATGGTATCGCACGATTGCCTCTGCTCACGAGGATGAACGGATGCAGGAACTTTACGGCGCATTGTTTGTGGCAACCCCCATGTCTCAAGAGTTTCAGGCCTTAGTCGGGGCGATGGGGCTTAGTCATATCCTCTCGATCAGCGGCTATCATTTCGGGATTTTGAGTATTATCGCTTATTTCCTCCTGCGTCCGCCGTACCGATGGCTGCACAACCGCGTTTTTCCCTATCGGCATGGGAATCGTGATCTTTTTCTTATCGTGTTGGGATTGCTCTTTTTTTATCTGTGGGCATTGGAATTTATTCCGCCGATGGTACGTTCTTTTGGGATGATTGTTGTGGGATATGTTTTGTATGATCGGGGGATTAAGATATTCTCGATACAGACACTGTTTGTGGCTCTAGGGATATTGCTCGCTTTTTTTCCAAAACTCTTTTTTTCATTGGGATTTTGGTTCTCTTCGTTTGGCGTGTTATCAATCTTTATTTTCATCCGCTATTATGAGCATTGGAAGCCATGGCAAATCTTTTTAGCCCTTCATCTGTGGTGCTATATCGTGATGCTTCCCATCTCGCTGACCGTTTTTGGAACCTTCGGGTTTTGGCATATTGGCTCCATACCGTTGGCTTTGCTGTTCAATATCTATTATCCTGCGGTATTGGCGCTTCATATAACGCCGTGGGGAAATTTGTTTGATCCGTATTTGATGAGGCTGTTCGATTCAGGGGAGGTACATAAGGTGTTTATCCCACTAGGACTTGGGATAATGAGCGTGCTTTTAGCTCTCATGGCAATGCGGTGGAAATGGGCGTTTTGGGGTTTAGGCGCTTTGGGCGTCTCTACGTTGATCGGCGCGGTGTATCAAATAGCATAGTTTCATCCCGTAAATGACGATAATCCACGAAACATAAATCCATAAAAAGAAAAAGATGAGGGCTGAAAATGAGCCGTACATTGTTGCGTAGGTCTTGTTATAAAAAACATACTGTACAAAACTATTTTTTGCCAATCCCCAAACGATCGCTACAATAAATGAACTCATAGCGGCCGCTTTGGGAGAGACATTCGCGTTGACGGCGATTTTGTAGATCAAAAAGAAAATCCCCCACAGCAATAAAAAAGGGAAAATAGAGAGGGCATTTAGGGCAAATCCACTCATATTGGCTTGGAGATACGCTTTGAGGCTCATGGAGGTGATAAGGACGATGGGGGTGAGAGTGATAAGGGTCCAATAGGTCGTAATCGATTCCCAAATTCCCCGTTTGGTTGTTTTAAAAATTTTACCGACGATATGTTCAAAATTCTGGAAAAAGAGGAGTGAAGAGGCGACCATCGTCGTAAATCCGATCACTCCGAGTTGAACTGAATTTTTAAAAAATGAGTCGAGATAACCTGCAATGGCTTCGGTTTGAACCGGCATAATATTGTCAAAAATAAAAATCTGAATTTTTGCGTATTGGTCATTAAAAACAGGGACATTGGCGATCAGACTGAGGGATATAATCAGTAACGGCACGACGGTAAAAATAGTATAAAAGCTCAGGCTCGAGGCATAAACAGTGATTTCACGATCAAATAGCATCAGAAAAAAAAGTCGAATATGCCGTGCCGCTGCTTTGATATTCATCGGTTATTCAAGCCCCATTTTGGAAGGGTTGAGAATGTTGTTGGGATCAAATGCCCGTTTGATGGATTGAAACAATGCCATCTCTTCGGGGGTAAAGGCCATCGACATATAGGGAGCTTTGGCCAAACCGATACCATGTTCACCGCTGAGAGTTCCCCCTAAATCGATCGTCGCCTGGAAGACCTCACGGATCGCTTCGTAGCCGATTTTGACCTGTTCGGGGTCTTTGCCATCCACCATGACATTCGTATGGACGTTGCCATCACCCGTATGACCGAAGCAGGGGATATTGATGTTGTATTTAAGGGCGATTGCATTAAATTTTTCGAGCAGTTCCGGCAATGCTGAGCGGGGAACAGTGACATCTTCATTGATTTTTTTGGAACCATAAATGGAGAGTGATTGGCTCGCATTACGGCGGGCAAACCACAAATCGCTCGATTCTTGTTTATTCTGAGCGATTTTAAACTCACTGCAGCCGTTTTCACGGAAGACTTTTTCGATAATGGAGAGTTGAAAATCAAGATCCTCTTCAAGGTTCCCGTCTACATCGGTCACTAAAATTGCGCCCGCCTCAATCGGTAACCCTTTGTGATAGACTTGCTCAACGGCGCGGATCGTGAGATTATCCAAAAATTCCATCGCTACAGGGGTAACACCGCTTGCCATCGTTTTGTAGACGGCTTCCATCGCAAC
Organism: Sulfuricurvum sp.; assembly: GCA_030696285.1. Lineage (GTDB taxonomy): Bacteria > Campylobacterota > Campylobacteria > Campylobacterales > Sulfurimonadaceae > Sulfuricurvum. The sequence continues at coordinate 6,025 of JAUYSQ010000032.1, forward strand.
ACTCACGGTGGGAAAGATTCCCATGGCAGTTTTGGTCATTTTTGGTTTACTTAAGAGTTTTAGAGTTACTTCTGTGGTAACGGCAAGTGTCCCCTCGGAGGCGATTAAGATTCCCGCTATGTTGTAGCCCGCTACATCTTTGATCGTCCGTTTACCCGCTTTGATGATGTCCCCGTTAGGCAGTACCGCACGGATTGCCATAACGTAGTCTTTGGTAATACCGTATTTCGCGGCGCGCATTCCCCCCGCATTTTCATTGACATTGCCGCCGATCGTTGAATACTCTTGGCTTGCCGGATCGGGAGGATAAAAAAGTCCTACCTCTTCTACGGCCTTTTGGAGTTCCATATTGATGACCCCGGGTTGGACGATAGCCACCATATTTTGCATATCAATTTCTAAAATCTTATTCATATGTTTTTCAAACGCTAAAACAATTCCGCCTGAAGAGGGGAGAGCCCCACCGGTAAAACCGCTTCCTGCACCGCGCGGTACGATCACGATACGGTGTTCATTGCAGTAGCGTAAGATATCACTCACATCCTGCTCGTGGCGGGGAAAAAGAACGGCATCGGGTTCAAATTTTTCACGGGTAGCATCATACGAATAGGCAATCAGATGGGCTTTATCACTGTAAAGATTCTCTTTTCCGACTAAAGTGGTAAAAAAATCAAGTGCATTGGTAGATAACATTATTGGTCCTTGAGATCAAAATGGCGTAATAGTGCGCTTTTTTCACCAAATTTAGCTTTGGTCAGTTCATATAATTCTTTATTTTTTGGGTTCTTTAAAGCAATTTGTTCCAGATAATAGGGGTCATAGTTTTTTAATTTTGAGCTTCCTTCTCCCCACCATGCAGAGCGGATAGTAGGGACACGGGTGTAAAAAGGGGTCATAGATTCTTTGGTTTGGGTCTGGGATGGTGCGATTTGAAGCAATGCGAAATTTTTGCAATCGAGCGTGAAGAGGGTATCAGTGCTTTGGATGAAGAGCAATCCAACAGAGCTGGAGGTACAAAAACGATGAAAATCTTCTACCAATGGGGTAGGATGTCCTTCGTGTGAGAGATACGTAGCATAGGTATCGGGATGAACCCATTCGACATTTTGGATGCTTTTGGTAAGCATTGTATAGGTGTCATCGTTGGGTGCGATGACCAATGCGCGAGCGTAATCGTATGCAATTACTACTTCATCCGATTTTTTCGGGTTCCATAATCCGCTGGGCAGAGAATTTTGTTTTAATCCATCATACGGTGAAAGATGGACAGTGGCACGATTGGTGGAGGAATTAACCTGTTCGACACGGGCATTGGCAATGATAGAGCTATGGGTAGCATCAAAATGGCGAACAACAAAGCCGCTCATCCCTACTTTTACGTCAGGTGCTTCTATCGTACCGCGTTCCCCTTCTACATCAAGAAGAGGTACTGAAATGGGGGAAGCTTCAAGCATCCCTAAACAAATGAGTGAAAAAAACCAAATGCGCATTAGTGTAACCTTTGTCAAGCGAATAAGGTAGATTATAGCAAAGAGAGACTTTGTAAACAGATTTTTTGATATTATTTAAGACTCTTTTTACCAAAAGAGAGGTTTTAAGGATAAAAATGGGTCGATTGATTTTCTTGTTATTGTTGCCCATTTTTGTATTTGCTTCGCATGTTCAGTCCTTCAAATGGAAGGATGGGGAAAGTTTTCTCACCTTTTTGGAACGTAAAAAACTTCCCCTTACCCTCTTTTATAATCTGGATGAAGAAGATCAAAAATTGACCGAAGATATCCCTTATAACGCCAACTGTCAGATGTTGATCAGTTCTAAAAACAGTATCAACCAAATCCTTATTCCTATTAATGATGAGCTTCAGCTTCAGATTTATTTGAGCCCTAAAAAACGCTACTCTATGCGTGTCATCCCTATCGTGAGTGAAACCTATAAAGAGGTTCTTTATACACAAATTACCAGTGCACCCTATGATGATATTCTTCGCACGACGGGGTCAAAAAATTTGGCTTCTACGTTTGTACGTATGTTTAAAGGACGGGTGAATTTTAAAAAAGATTTAAAAGCTGGAGATCCTTTGGTCATTGTGTATGAACAAAAATACCGTTTGGGAAAACCTTTTTCAATGCCTGAAGTTTCGGGTGCAATGATTGAAATCGCTGGGAAGCGTTATAGTCTTTATCGCCATAAAGATGGTAATATTTACGATGAAAAGGGGGCGCAGTTTGAGAAATTTATCTTTAAATCTCCTATGCGTAATGCCCGTATCACGTCTGGATTTACGAAGCGTCGTTACCATCCTGTATTGCATCGGTATCGTGCCCATTTAGGGGTCGATTATGGAGCACGTTCCGGAACACCGATATTGGCAACAGGCGATGGCCGGGTAAGTTTTGTAGGAACATCCCGGGGATATGGAAAGACGACTAAAATTCGTCATTCTAATGGTTTGATAAGTTTATATGCCCATCAAAAATCGTTTAAAAGCGGACTTAGCAATGGTTCGAGTGTTAAGCAAGGAGAGGTTATCGGATACGTTGGCTCCTCTGGCCTCTCATCAGGTCCCCATCTTCATTTTGGGATGTATAGTGGCAGTACCCCTATTGATCCGCTCAGTGTGATGAAGAAAAAAACCGAAGGATTTAGTGGAAAAGAGTATAAGGTTTTTGTTGCTATTCGTAGTAAACTGGATCAAATTTTTAATGAAAAACTGCGTACTAAACCTATGAAGCATCGAGGAAATGATTTTCAAGATGTTTATTATGTCGACAAAAATACGTTTAAAGTAGAAGCATTTTAAAAGGGTGTCATACCGTATAGGGTACAAGAACCTCTTTGAGGTACCGTACTTGATATGGTATCCATGCTCTTGGCATTTTTGGATTCCGTGTCGTAGCACGGAATGACAGAATAGGTTAATAAAGAAGTCTTAGAATTTATAGGCTAAGGTTGCGTAGAAGTTGCGTCCCGGTTCATTGAGAACGAGAGGATCGACACCGTTGCCTGTAATTAGTTCATTCCCGATATAGCCGTTATTAACAGCATAGGTACGATTGAAGAAATTGTTGATACCAGTAGAGAGTGAAAAACCGTTCCCCAGTTCTGCACCGTATTTGAGATTGAAAATTCCATAACCGCTGATCTCTTTTTCACCGTTATCCGCATCAATAGTTTGGTAGCGTGCACCGATCCATTCCGCCATTGCATAGTGGATAGTATTGTCAAAGGCTAGAGCGATACGCCCTTTAAGCGGCGGTATCTCGGCTAAATCTTTATCACTTTGAACGACACTGCTAAGTGCATCAAGTTGCGCTGTATCTTTTTTAGTCCCTTTTTGATACGCCATTGCTGATTCGATTCTCCACTCGCTGTTTAGCAGATAATCACCTTGAAGATCAAAACCAACAATACGGGCATCGATGTTTGCCCAAGTCGTTGCAGCAGCACTGTTTTTATATTGATAAATGAAATCTTTCAAATCACTGTAGAATGCTGTTCCTTTGATATGAAAATTACCGACTGTATGCTCTGCCCCTAAATCGATTTCACGATTGACGGTTTCGTTTAGATTCGTGTTTCCGCTAGCAACCCAGTAGAGTTCTTTTGCATCAGGAACGCGCATGGATTGTCCAGCACCCATGAAGACATTTGTATGGGAAGAGTAGTTGTATTTTGCCATAAGATTTGCACTGATATTGGTATAATCACGATCTTTCATATTGGTCAAAAAGGTTTTGTTGACGGTCGTATTGGCATCCGCTAAGGCTAAGTTTTGGTTAGGGTCAATGGTCGTGTCATCGTAACGAATCCCACCGCTGATTTCATAATTTCCGATTGTTTTAAGACCTTTTGCATACAGAGCAATATTGGTTGTATCAACATCGGGAATGAGGATATTAATGGCTGAAGGATTACTTTTTGAATACTTTATCCCATTCCAGTTACGAACACTTCCATCCACTCCTACTGAAACTTTCGTTCCGGCAACGGTTAGTGTATTTTCAATCGAAGCCCCTTGTATTGTTGCATCGACGGGGGCAACTGTTACTGCATACATAGGTGCCATTCCGACACGAAAATCGGTTCCCATGACGTGAGTCACTTTTGAGTGGTATCCTTCGATTTTGAGCTCATCAGAGAAATCAGAGAGGTTTAAAAATTGGTATTTAAGATTGAACATATCGGTGTCATCGACCTGAGCATCCATTTTGTAGCGGGGATACAAAACATCATCAGCACGATCTCCGAAGTAGCTTAAAGTGAGTTTCTGATTATCACCGATTTTACCGACAATTTTAGTCCAAAAATTATTTCGATCGTATGCATCCATATCTTTATAGGCTGATTTGTATTCTTGCGGGTACAAAAGAGGTGTGCTTGGTAACAAATGATTGGTTTGCTCCGTTAGTGTTCTCCCCTCACCGTCCTTGTACTGTCCGCTTGTTTCACGGCTGAATCCGACAAGCGCTTGAATTGTGTCGTTACCCCCTTCTAAAACAGTAGAGAGCTTACGATAATCAAAACTTCCGAGGGTTGCGGATACTTCTCCGTGTACCCCTTTCTCAGGATCTTTGGTGACGACATTGATTTTACCGCCGAGGCTTCCGAACTGAGTGACATCAAACGGTCCCTCTTGAACTTCGACGCTTGCGATTTGGCTGGAAGAGACGTGCATAGCCGGAGGATCCATGCGGTTAGGACACGCGCCGCACACTTTGGCATCATCAATCGTGACGTTAATATTGTCTTTTCTGAACCCACGGAGGATGATATCATTACCGACACCGCTGTTACGAACGAGGGTGATTTCAGGGAGAGTATTGGAGAGCATTTCTCCCAAATCACTTTGGCGAGAGAATTTGACCATTTCGTCCGCAGTGACGTTTTTGGCATCTGATTTTGGAGCAGAGGCCTCAACGGTGATTTTTTGGATAGTAACGGGTTCGCTGGCGAGGGCAGCAACCGCTGCCAGTGAGAGGAGAGAGATTCTTTTCATACTTTATATCCTTAAGTAAATATCAAGAATTGTATGAAAAAAGTGTTACATTAGTGTTAAGAGCGTTTACAGTTCTCGATTTTGTGTTACACTTTTGCCCATGAAACAAAATATCAAAAAAATAATTTTAACAGCCATTTTAGTAGCTGCATCGGGTTATTTCCTATTTGCAGGTTTTTCTCTTTTATTCCACCCGTAAGGATACTTCTTCGGGAAACTGCATCGTGACACAGTGGAGTGAACCGTGCTGACGGATGAGGACGGAACAATCGATGGGGATAATGTCGCGTCCGCGAAATGCACGTTCACAAATTTTGATAGCCTCGGCATCATGAGGATCGTTGTAGACGGGTAACAATACGGCATCGTTGATGATCAAAAAGTTCGCATACGTGGCAGGAAGACGTTCGTTGTCATAAAAATGAGGCTGTGTCATCGGCAATGAAATGAGTTTGAAAGGCTCGTTGTCTAAATTTCGCAAGTTTTGTAACTCTTCTTCCATCTTTTGAAGTTCTTCGTAATGTTCATCGCTTTTATCATCACATTTGACATACATAATGGTGTTGGTATCAATAAATCGAGCCAGCGTATCGATATGACTGTCGGTATCATCGCCGGCTAAATAGCCGTGATTTAACCACAAAATCTGCTCCACCCCGAACTCTTTTTTCAAAATAGTTTCGGTTTGTTCTTTGGTGAGATGGGCATTACGATTGGGATTGAGGAGACATTCGGCGGTGGTGAGTAGTGAACCTGCGCCGTTGGATTCCACTCCGCCCCCTTCTAAGATAAGGTCGACGGTGTGCATTGATGCGCCGTAAATATTTTTAAGCGCGCTGCTCATTTTATTATCCCGTGACGCATCGAATTTTCCCCCCCAGCCCGTGAAGGTAAAATCAAGAAGCAGCGCTTTATCCTCTTCCTCATCGATCACACAGAGGGCACTGCAATCACGTGCCCACGTATCATCGCTCTGATACGCTACAAAGACGAGATTGTCATGCGAGGAAAAATAGCTTTTGACGATTTCGATATCATCACATACGATGAGGCAGGGTTGATAATGTGCAATTGCATTGGCAATGGAAACAAAATTTTGGCGTGCTTCTTCGAGATAGGGTGCCCAATCGCTTTGGGAGTGTGGAAAGATGAGTTGGATAAAACTTTGAGCTTCAAATTCAGCTGGAAAATAGCGCATTAACAATCCTTGGAATATAATACCATTATGGGAACAATAAAATTACGCCGTGAGGCACTGATTCATAATCTTGATATTATCGCACATCAAGCTGGTGGAAAAGATAAAATCGCCGTCGTTTTAAAAGATAACGCGTACGGGCATGGTGCGGTATTAATCGCAAAGGTTGCATCCGATTACGGGGTTCGGCATGCCGTCGTGAGACTGGAGCGTGAAGCGTTGGAAATCGAACCGTTTTTTGAGGATATTTTAATCCTTGCCGATTTCCCTCCTACTCTTCTTTTTCGTACCAATCCAAAATTTCATTATGCGCTCAATTCCCTCCATTCCATTAATAAATTTCCCAGTGGCACGAAGGTAGAGCTTAAAATCGATACGGGAATGCACCGCAATGGGATACTGCCCGAAGAGATTGAAGAGGCGTTTGAAAAAATAGCGAAGAATAAGTTGGAATGTGTCGGAGTGATGAGTCATTTTCGAAGTGCTGATATCCTCAGTTCCGAGTGGTTTTGGCAGCGGAAAATTTTTAATGAGCTGAAATCCACCGCGTCAAAGCTTGCCCTCAAAAAAGGGTGGAATCCTCGTTTTCACATTTCAAATTCTGCTGGAGCGTTTCGTGGCGGGAATGACGAGATGGTACGGGTCGGGATTGCCTTGTATGGGTGTTTGGAGATGGATAATACACTTCCTCAGCCTGATCTAAAACCCGTTTTATCGTTGTGGGGTAATAAAATATCTACCCGTATTCTTAAAGCGGGGGAGAGAGTAGGGTATAACGGGATTTATGAAGCCCGAGAAGATGAAATGATTTCTACCTACGATTTAGGATATGCCAATGGACTTGATCGTCTCGCATCCAATCGTTACGTTACACCTGATGGAGCTGCATTGCGGGGCCGTATTTCGATGGACTGTGCCGCATTTGCGAGTGATGCAGAAGAACTGTTGATTTTTAATAATGCCAATGAGTATGCTAAGTCTGTGGGAACGATCGGTTATGAAATTTTGGCGTGTTTGGATAAAGATTTAAAGAGAGAGTGGATTGATTAGAACGTGAATGATGACCGTTCGTGGTGAACTTGTATATAACGTCATCTTGAACTTGCGTATAGCGTCATCCTGAACTTGATTCAGGATCTACAGATTGCGGATCGAGCCCGCAATGACGAGCAGAGGCAATGACAAATTACGACGTTATTTTCACAATCGCCTCACCGAAAATCGCCCCATCGAGTCTCATATCAATCAGTTCTTCAAGATTCTCTTCTTCCTCACAATATCCCAATACTTTTGCATCAAAGAGATAATACTCCGCCACTTTTTGGATTTCTGAACCATTTTTAGCGGTAACGATGAGGTATGTAGCACGAAGATTTTCAGCCAAAACTGCTTGAACAGGGGTTGTGACATAGAGGGCAAAACGGATGGAATTAAGACGTAAATGGTCAATAATATCGAGGTTTTGTTCTTCAAAAAACAGGGTAATAACAGAGTTGGAAGGGGTGTTTGAAATCGCATCGATGGACTCAATGTGATAAAAGTGTTCCGAGGGGATGAGAGGGTGACCGAAGAGTATCATTGTTTTTTCTCCATACATTCAGATGAACAGTAGTATTTGCCGGTGCTCATAAGTGTGTCTTTGGCTTGTACGTAGGTTCCGCACGTTGCACAAGGGATCATTGCTTCATCCATGGAGACATCATTTTTAGGTCCACTAAGACTTTTTTTCTTTGCAAAGAAAACATAATAAACACCGACAAGAACACCTGCAAAAAGTAATAATTTGATCATATTTTATGACTCGATAAGAAGATAGTGACGATGATGTTTTTCGATAATACGGTACTTTAACGATTCGTCCACTTCATCATACACTTTTTCCCCTTTGTAGAAAAGCAAAAGAGTTCCTGCATTGCGAAAAGGCTCTGATAGCTTTAATAACATTTGCGTATCGGTAACGGCGCGAGAGGTGATAAAGTCAAAAGGTTTGGGCTCGAGCTGTTCAACCTTCATCGCTTTAACGTCGACATTGGTGAGTCCCAAATCTGCTTTTACAAATTGTAAAAAACTGGCACGCTTGGAGAGGGGTTCTACGAGGGTAAAATGGGTTTGCGGAAGTGCAAAGGCGAGAATCATCCCCGGAAATCCTGCCCCAGTCCCTATATCCATAGCCGTATGAATAGGGGGTAAAAAAGTGATGGGGGCAACGGCGTCAACGATAAATTCATCGATTTGAGCTGGTGTTTTTGCCCCTGTGAGGTTATGAATTTTATTCCACTGCATCAGCAGCTCTTTGTAGCGGGCACAATAGTCATAAAATGCCTCATCAACAGTAATATTTTGAGCCTTCATCAGGCGATGCAGATTAGTCAAGCAGATGCCCCATACACTCTTTTTTGGTTTTCAAATACCCTTCATTATAAGGGTTAGAATCAATAATGACAGGGATACGTTCCACAATCTCAACATCCAATTCCTCGACAACCGATACTTTTGCAGGGTTATTAGTTAAGAGTTTGATTTTAGTGAGTCCAAAGTCGTTGAAAATCTCACGAACGACATCGTAAGTGCGTTGATCTGGGGCAAATCCAAGCTCTACATTCGCCTCAATTGTATTACGTCCTTGATCTTGGAGGGCATAAGCATTTAACTTGTTGAGGAGACCGATATTGCGCCCTTCTTGAGCGTGATAGATGATCAGCCCCCCCTCTTGTGCTATCAGCTTAAGCGCTTTGTGAAGCTGATTGTTGCAATCGCATTTAATGCTTCCAAAGGTATCCCCTGTGAGACACTGAGAGTGGATACGTACCAGCGGAGCTTCACTCGCTTCAAAGTTTTCAGTAAAAATAGCAAGATGTTCTTGACATCCTTCTTTATAGGCACGAATTTTAAAGTGCCCATATTTACTCGGAAGATTGGCAATGGCGGATTTTTCAAAATTATTCGTTGTTTTCATGGTTGTCATTATAATGGAGGTTTCTGAAAAAAGGGTTATTAAACAAACTAGCGATACAATTTAGCCTTATTTTTGATTGGAGTCATACTTATGGATCGTTTTCGTCGCACTCGCTTTAACCCTCATTTGCGTTCTTTGGTTCGTGAAACGCATATCAGCGTGAATGATTTTATTTACCCTTTGTTTGTTCGACCGGGAGAGGGGATTAAAACAGAAGTTTCCTCGATGCCGGGGGTCTATCAGATGAGTTTGGACGAGATTTTAAAAGAGTGTGAGCTTCTTCAATCCTTAGGAATTTATTCGATACTTTTGTTCGGTATTCCTGAAGTAAAAGACTCTGTCGGCTCCGATGCACTGTGTGATCACGGCATCATCGCAACGGCGGTACGTGCAATCAAACGTGCGTATCCGACTATGTTTGTTGTCACCGATTTATGCTTTTGTGAATATACCGATCATGGACACTGCGGGATACTCGATCACGTTCATGAGAGTGTTGATAATGATTTGACATTGGGAATTTCAGCCCAACAAGCTCTCGTGCATGCCCGAGCGGGTGTCGATATGATTGCTCCGTCGGGAATGATGGACGGGATCATCGGAACTCTTCGCGACGCACTTGATGGGGGCGGATATCCGAATCTGCCAATTATGAGCTATTCGACCAAATTTGCGAGCGGCTATTATGGACCGTTTCGCGACGTTGCGGAATCGGTTCCCAGCTTTGGAGATCGATCAACCTATCAAATGGATCCTGCTAATCGTCGTGAGGCTCTGCGTGAAAGTTTGGCAGATGAGGCGCAAGGGGCTGATATTTTGATGGTGAAACCGGCTTTGGCCTATTTGGATATTATTCGTGATATCCGTGAAGCCTCCAATCTTCCTCTTGCTGTGTACAATGTCAGCGGTGAATATGCGATGCTCAAACATGCCGGCAATGCAGGACTCATCGACTATAACCGTGTTATGATGGAGACGATGATAGGGTTTAAGCGTGCGGGTGCGGATATTATCATCAGTTATCATGCTAAAGAAGTAGCAGCACTTTTACATTAATAAAATAATTTTATGCTATGATTATTTTTTGAAAATTGAGGAATTTTTTGTGAGACATTTTTTGACGCTAAAAGACTACACCAAAGAAGAGATTTTAGAAATCGTAAATTTGGCGTTATCCATTAAAAGAGAACAAAAAGCGAAACAGCCGCATCCGTATTTGGCGGGGCAGACGTTAGCGATGATCTTTGAAAAAAGCTCAACACGCACCCGTGTCAGTTTTGAAGCAGGTATGTTTCAGCTCGGGGGACACGCTCTATTCCTTTCCAACCGTGATATTCATTTGGGACGCGGCGAGCCGGTAAAAGATACAGCCCGCGTGATTTCGTCGATGTGCGACATGGTAATGATCCGTACGTTCGAGCACTCTATGCTCGAAGAATTTTCTCTTCATTCAAGTGTTCCTGTTATCAACGGTCTGAGCGATAGCTATCATCCCGTTCAATTAATTGCCGATTATATGACGATGGTTGAGTGTGGACGTCATGAAAATCCCGTTGTTGCCTATATCGGTGATGGGAACAATATGACCCATTCGTGGCTGATGCTAGCCGGCAAGCTCGGATTTGAGCTTCGTGTGGCGACACCAAAAGGGTACGAATGCGATCCTCTCATTGTTGAAGATGCTCTTGCATTTGCACGTGAAAGTGGTGCTAAGATCACGTTTACCCATGATCCTAAAGTTGCCGTAGCCGGCGCAACCGTTGTAACGACCGATACATGGATTTCAATGGGGCAAGAAGAAGAAAAAGCCCAAAGACTTCAAGATTTTACAGGCTATATCGTCGATGAAGCGTTAATGGCATTAGCAGATCCATACTCTATTTTCTTACACTGTTTACCCGCGTATCGTGGAGTAGAAGTAAGTGAAGCCGTTTTAGAAGGGGATCAAAGCGTGATTTTCCAAGAGGCAGAAAATCGTCTCCATGGACAAAAAGGGTTAATGGTTTGGTTGGATAAACATCGTTAAAAAGGGGGTTGTTATGCGGTATTTTTGGAGTTTGTTTTTTATAGGAGTTGGACTTTGGGGAGCTCAGGCTGTTCAGGTTGGAGAGAAATATAATGACTCCGGAAAATGTAAGGCCTGTCATAGTCCTATTGTAAAGCAGTGGGAAGATTCCTGGCATGCCAAATCGCATTACGACAACGATGAATATTTTCAAAAAACGATTGATTACGTTGCCCGTAAAAATAATCGGAAATCGCTGAATACAATCAAAATTGAGTGCGCGGCCTGTCATAATCCTCGCATATCTGTGACATCGACAAATGCCGAATATGAAGCGCTAGCGGCGTTAAAAGCCGATAAAGATTCAGCTGCTACCAAAGCCCTCCAGAGCGATACCATCTCTGAGGGGATTAACTGTGTTGTTTGTCATAACATTGATCAGATCCACGATAGTCTTCCCGATAGCAAGAGAGGAATCCATCGCGTCAGTTGGATGAAAAGCGGTGTAATGAGCGGCCCTTATGCGGATGCCAAGTCTCCGTATCATAAGGTTGAGCCGCGTGATTTTATGGACACAAATCCTAATCAGCTTTGTTTTGTGTGCCATGCCAACGATCAATCGGAAGAGGGTCACCGTTTTACAAATATGCAAGCTGAATTTAAAAGCGGTGGCAAACAATGTGTTGATTGTCATATGGGACCACGCAAACAAGGAGTTGCTGCAACGCTGCGGTTAGCTAATGGGCAAGCTCATACACGAATGGTGCGTTCTCATGGGTTTGTTGGAGCGCACAGCGAAACGATGTGGCAAGGAGCACTAAAAGTGGATGCACGAAAAGGAGCACAGACGCTAGAGGTAATACTGAGCAATCCTCAGCCACATGCACTTCCTAGCGGATTTGGTTCACGTGAGATTTTAATCGAAGCATCGTATATGAGCGGTGCGAAGGTTATTAAAACAGAGGCTCTTTCGCTGACGTCGAAATATTTAAGCAAACGAGACAAGCCAACTATCCCTCATTTGGCAGATAAAACACTCAGTAATATTTCTATTCCTGCTCAGGGTTCAAAAACATTTTCTCTTCCTATGGCTGCAGGTGCCAATAGCGTGAATATTGTTGTTTCTTATCGATTGGTGAATGATGAGGTAAGAGGATTATTGGAGCTAAAAGATCCGATTTGGTCGAAAAAAATGGTGATCAAGAAACTAAGTCTCAAACTGTGAGGGCATAAGCCCCCGCTTTTACTTCATCTCTACTTTGATAAGTAAATCGTTGCCTTCTTCAAGTATTGAAAAGTTGTGTTTTTTACAGAATGTTTCATTCATTTCTTCTGCCCACTCTTGCGCTTCGCTTAGAGCGTCATCTTTGTTATCAAAAGCTTTTATAGAAGGCATACCGCTTCGTTTAAAACAGCCACACTCTTTTTCCATACGTACATTAAACATAGACATTCTCCGAAATAATTTTTGCAAGTATAATCTCTGAAGTTTAAAAGATTTATGACGAAATATAAACAATTTGAAACTAAAGATTAACTTTATCTTTTATTACAGTAGGTTTGTAAGGAGTAATTATGATTTTGTGAGCTATAATTCGCTCGAAATTTTTGGGTGCCTTCGTAAAGCTTTATAAATACTAAAACTTTACTAAGGTACCTTCCATGGTAAGAGAGTAACTCTCTGAAAATTTGTCGTCCAAGAGGACAATATTTAACGTCATCGTCGCACAGCATAGCAACATGGGCTTTTTAGGAAATATTTTCGCAAGATTTGTGAAAAACGGATTCCTTTTTTTGTTGGCGTGGCGTATATACAAAAGGTAGCAATATGAATAATGTAGAAACAGTAGTAGAAGTAATCGATAAAGAACTTCCAACATTTGCCGATTTCGGTCTTCGCAAAGAGATTATGCAAAGTATCGATCAAGCAGGCTTTAAAACTCCAAGCCCGATTCAATTGATGGTTATTCCTGTCATTATGGAAGGGCGTGACGTAGTTGGTCAAGCACAAACAGGTACAGGAAAAACAGCAGCATTCGGACTTCCGGCACTGAATAAAATGCACTTAAAAGGTGGTATCGAAATCCTTATCATCACTCCTACTCGTGAGCTTGCGAACCAAGTAAGTGATGAGATTTTTAAATACGGAAAACATTTGGGTGCTCGTACGGTCACTATTTACGGCGGTAGTTCGTATAATCGTCAGCTTGATCTTATCGATCGCGGTGCGCAGGTTATCATTGCTACTCCAGGACGTTTGCTTGATATGTTGAGCCGTGATATGCTCAAAGGTTTTGCCCCTTCTGTCGTTATTTTAGATGAAGCGGATGAGATGCTTGATATGGGCTTCTTGGATGATATTAATGAAATTTTCAGCTACCTTCCGACTGAGCGTCAAACGTTGTTGTTCTCAGCAACTATGCCTCAGCCAATCAAGCAGCTTGCAGAGCGTATCTTAGTAAATCCATTTTTTGCATCTATCACAAAATCTGAAACAACCAACACAGATATTGCACAGCAGTATTATGTTATTGAAGAATCTGAGCGTGATGATGCAATTATTCGTCTTATGGATGCCGAAGATGCTAAAAAAAGCGTTGTTTTCTGCCGTACGAAAAAAGAGGTTGATCGTCTTTCAAATGTATTGTCTGCAGCTGGTTATTCGGCAAAAGGACTTCATGGAGACATGGAGCAACGTCAACGTGAGAGCGTTATCAAAGGGGCTAAATCCGATGCATTTGATGTATTGATTGCAACCGACGTTGCAGCACGCGGTTTACACATTGACGGCATTACACACGTTTTCAACTACCATATTCCTTTTGATCCTGAGAGTTATGTTCACCGTATCGGTCGTACAGGACGTGCAGGTAAAAAAGGGGTAGCGATTACTCTCGTAACGCCTCTTGAATTCAAAGAACTTCAACGTATTCGCTCAAAAGTGGGTACAACTATGGAGCATGCATATATTCCTAGCAAGCTTGATGTTAAAGAGACACAAGTCAATCGTCTTCTTGCTGAGATTGAAAAACAGCATGTGTATGATGAAGCACATAAAATTTTGGATGTACTCAAAGAAGAGTTTGATCAAGATCAAATTGCGTACAAACTCATTTCTGTTTTGATGGAGCGTAATACAGTTGCAGGACCGAATCAAATCGGTATCTCAGCAGAGCGCATGGAAAAAATCCTCAGTAATCTTCAAAGCCGTGGTCATGATGGTGGCAATCGTCGTGGCGGAAGCGGTGGATACCGTGGTAACAATAACCGTGGTGGCAGCACTGGCGGCGGATACCGTGGTAACAACGATCGTAATGCTAGCGGCGGCGGAGAACGTAGTTCTTCAGGCGGCGGATACCGTGGCAACAACGATCGCAATGCTGGCGGTGGTGCTGGTGGAGATCGCGGAGATCGTTCACGCAGCTTCAGTGGACAAAATCGTTCAGACAGCAGACCACGTAGCTAATATATCCGTCATACCGTATCAAGTACGGTATGACGCTTTAGTCAAAGTTCAAAACTAATTTTTCTTGTAATTCTTCTAAAAATGGTTCCATTGGAGCCATTTTTACCCTTCCCTCTCTTTGTTTAACTCCCCACATCGGCTCTGGAAAATAACTATCATCATTAAAGCGCGCCATAATATGCCAATGAACTCTCGGCAACATATTACCAAATGAAGCAATATTGATTTTATCCGGCTTGAAATACTCCAGCATCTCTTTTTCGATGATGTCTAAACAACTCCAAATCATCTCTTTTTCGGAAGCTGAACACTCTGAAAATTCTTTGTGAGGTGTATGAGTAAAGATTTTGAGCCAAGGAATTTCACTTTCGTGAAGTTCAATGTAGATAAGTGAGTTGGAGTAAATCATATCAGACCTTTTAGAAGATCCAATATTGTAGCAAGAGTTTGTTAGTGGTGAGCTTTTCCAGCAAAAGGGACGAGAGCACTTCCCCAGGTCAAGCCGCCGCCAAAAGCATCAAGAAGCATCAACTCACCCTCTTGAAGGCGACCCGATTCATAGATGTCATTGATTGCCATAGGAATGGATGCACCGGAGGTATTACCA
>JAUYSQ010000035.1 GCA_030696285.1 Sulfuricurvum sp.
TCCATGCCATTAAATAATGTAAAACGAGATCATGAAGGTGAACGATACCTCCTGTCAGTTTTAGTAAATAAATTTGGTATATATGGAAAGAAGAATTGTTTCCTAGATGATAGATAATATTATCGTACCCATCAAATTTCTTACTAAATTCTTCTGGCGTTATAAAAGTTATATTATCGAGTTTTTTTGGATTTTCAACTTCTGTGATAATATGGATCGTATTTCCATCAAGACTTAGACTTTCGGCTAGTTCAAAAGCATAATCAGCTATTCCAGTATTTTGAGGCGGCCATGGCGTTACCATCGCAATATTCAGGCACGTTTTCATATCTTAACCTTGTGGTTGTGAAGATATTCAACGATATCAGATGTAATGCTACTTAATTCATTGAATTGAATTAGATTTGCATTATATTGATTGATAAATTGATTTATATATTCATTGGATTGAGTTACATATTCATTAAATTGACTTGCATATTTATCCATTCTCATTTCAGTAAGAAGCGAGGTAATTTCCTGACTGGCAAACGCTTGCGAAGAGCCAAAAAGACAATCAAGAGAAACGGCTGAATCTACAGAGCACAAAGTTTTATACCACCATGGCAGGGTTTTATGCAAACCAAGAAGTAAAGATTCTGGAGAATCAGCAAAGATTTTATACAGGGCAAGCCTGGATGTCTTTTTCGAAGCCAGCAACTGGCAATAATTTAAGAGACCTTTATTGTCCGGAGCCCGGTTAAGAAATAGCCAGTAGCATAATTCCACAAATTTTCTATTACTTGGCGTAAACAAGAGCTTGATCAAGCTTATATCGCTGTGCGCAGGTAGCTCACTATGCAGGATAGTGCCTTGAACCTGTCTGGCGGAAGGTAATTCCAAGAAGGTGGCTTGAAACTGTTTGGCGGAAGGTAATTCCCAAACAAGGGATTGCTTAATATCAGCCAAAATCTCTTCTATATATGCTGTTTGTTTTGTATTATGATCTGACATAGAGTGTTTCCTTCTTTAGTATATAGTGCCTGTACATCTATTATTTCATTATCTTTCGAAA
>JAUYSQ010000041.1 GCA_030696285.1 Sulfuricurvum sp.
GAAGGACGCGCCATTACTATTTTCCCCGAGGGGACACGCAGTGAAACGGGGAAAATGAAACCCTTTAAAGCCGGTGCAAAAATGGTGGCGGACAAATATTCTCTGAAAGTCCAGCCTGTTGTTCTCATCGCTACAGCATCCTATTTTAGCAATAAACGCCGCGACTTTCGTCCTGGAACTATTACGGCCCTATTTTTAGAACCCTTTATCGCCGAGAAAAGTGACCCTGATTGGCTCAAAAACACCCAAATTACGATGCAAAAGGTTTATGATGATGAGTTGGCAAACCATCCTCGCTATCGGTAGCGGTGCCTTTATCGGTGCCGTTTTACGGGCGTATCTTAACGGTGTCGTAAATCACCACTTTCCCCACACCCTTCCCTTTGGCACTATGTCAGTCAATCTGATCGGCAGTTTTATCATCGGTGCACTTTTCGCCTATTTTAGCTATACAACCCTCTTTAGTGTCCATATGAAATCATTTTTAACGACCGGTTTTCTCGGAGGGCTTACCACTTATTCGACATTTGCCATGGAAACTTTCTTGCTGCTCAGTGGAGGACATTTACTGATGGCGGCGGCGAATATGGCACTCAATACCTTTGGTGCTGTTCTTATGGCGTCTTCAGGGTACTATTTATTTCGACAATGGTTAAGCTAGAGTAATAATCTCATCCGCACACCATTGCGCAAGATACTGATCGTGCGTAATGAGTAACACACCCATCCCATCCAAATGCTCTACAATCAGTTTCATAATATCCAGTTGATTGAGATTATCGAGTGCCGAGGTCGGTTCATCAAGCAGTAACAGTTTGGGCTTCATCAGCAATGCTCGCAGAATCGAACACCGTTGTAATTGTCCACCGGATAGTTTGTGCGGCAACGCATCCAAATAGTCCTCTTCCAATCCCATTTGGAGCAAAAGCAGTTCATATCCCTTCATAGACGTAACGTCAGAAATTTGTTCACGGATAGTATAAGTCGGATGAAAGGAGCTGTAAGGATCTTGAAATACTTGTGAAAATGATGACGCTTCAATGCTGCCGCTTTGAGGTTTTAATCTCCCCAATATCAGCTCAAATAAGGTCGATTTACCGACACCGCTTGGGCCGACAAGGGCTTTAACCTCCCCCATCTTGAGGGATAGGCTGAAGTGTTCGAAAAGCAGTGCCTCTTTGGAATACCCAAAAGATACCGCTTCAATCCTCAAAACCTCCGGGTTCAACGGATTTGCCCTTTGCCGTAAATTTTATATTTATAGGTCGTCAACCCCTCAACTCCCATCGGTCCGCGGGCATGAAGCTTGTTCGTACTGATCCCCACTTCGGCCCCAAATCCGAATGCTCCGCCATCAGTGAAACGGGTTGAAGCATTCACATACACCGCCGCCGCATCGATCGCATCCATAAAACGCTCCGCTGTGCTAATGTTTTCGGTAATGATTGCTTCAGAATGACCCGATCCAAAACGGACGATATGGCTAATCGCCCCCTCTACTCCGTCAACTACCCGAATATTGAGAATATTGGCGAGATACTCCGTATCGAAATCCTCGTCACTCGCGTGAGCCACATCGATCACTTCCCGCGTCAAATCACACCCTTTAAGCTGGGTATGGGCTCTCTCAAACGCCTCTTTTAAGACCGGCAACAAAGTCGGAGCAATTGCATTGTCAACCAACAAGGTCTCCATCGAATTGCACACCCCAGGGCGCTGGACTTTGGCATTCAGAGCAATGGCAATCGCATTTTCGATATTCGCCTCTGAATCAATGTAGGTATGGCAGAGTCCTTTATCATGCTTGACGACAGGGACGCTGGAATTTTGGCTCACAAAACGGATCAATGCTTCTCCGCCGCGCGGAACGATCAGGTCAACATAACGATCCATTTTAATCAGTTTGGCAACCCCTTCACGCGTCGAATCCGGGAGCAATGCAATAAGCTCTTTCGGAAGCTCATTCCGAATCAATACCCCTTGCAACGCATGGGCAATGGCGATGTTGGAGTTCTCCGCCTCTTTTCCCCCTTTTAGAACGCACCCATTGGAACTTTTAAAACACAACGCTGCCGTATCCGAGGTGACATTCGGACGCGATTCGTAGATAATTCCGATCACCCCGATAGGGATACTCACTTTTTCAATTTTAAGTCCTGCTTCGGTCACCCAACCCTCGATCACACGCCCGATAGGATCTTTTAGTGCGGCAATCTCTTCCACCGCTACCGCCATCGCCTCAATGCGCTTTTCATCGAGCAATAAACGCTCTTTAAGGGAAGGTGCTAAATTCTCTTCATCCGCTTTAGCCATATCCAGAGCATTAGCTTCCATAATACTCATTGTATTAGCACGAAGCGCTTCTGCCATCTCACGTAAAAGTCGATTACGTTCGCTACCCGCCATGGTTGCTAAGACACGACTCGCTGATTTGGCTTTTTCTAAAAATTGTTCCATAGTGATTCCCTTTTATATTAGGGATATTATAACAAAGATATTAACGCTATCTCCACTTGACAAAACCCTCTATCATTTAAAATTTACAGAAGTGGGCAGATAAGTTAGAATCATCAAAGGTACTCTCTAATCTCTTCCATTAATCTATTTAGCTGGACCTTGTAGTGATCAAAAAGGATAAAGTAACTCTGTTCGTGAGTGTCGCTGAGAGCTAGTTTCAGATTTGAAGCAATTTCACCGAGTGGGTGCGCCCCAATGTTTTCAGCGACACCGATAATATCAAGAAGGTATGCATCAGCATCTTGAAGATTATGAGAGCGTAAAAGCATCCCTAATTTATCAGAAGAATCGGCATAGTCAGTGATAAACTCAGATAGGATTTCACGGTAAAATTCTTCATCGCTTCCACACGTTTGCACCCCTTTATCAACATCCAAGTTGTTCCTCATTACCGAGTCTACAAACTCATGTTTAGGAGTCTCTTTACCCGTATAGGCATAAATAATGTTATACAAAGATTCCATTCTCAGAGGCTTTTCTAGCTGTTCAGACATCCCTGCATTCTTCATTTTTTGTATGTCATCAGAGGCTGTGTCTCCACTAAGCGCTACCACTAGGATGTGATCATACTTAGGATTTTCTCGAATAATGCGCGTTGCTTCAAACCCATCAACCCTTGGCATATGGGCATCCATTAAAATCATTAAAAAATTGCTATCATTTTCCAGTATATCGAGGGCTTCTTGCCCATCATTGGCCAGAACTAGCTCGATACCGCTCCCCGCTAACAGACCCAGAAGAACTTTTTGGTTAATCAGATTATCTTCTGCAACCAATATTCTCTCACCCTCAAATTCAGAAAAATTTTGTTTTGTAATTTTTCCATGCGGAGGAACGGAGCGTTTTGGGATTGTCTTGTCACTGTTTCTTCTACTCGTTACCTCTTCGAGTTTATCTTCGCAAATAGGTGTTGTGACTACAAATGCTCCCTCTTCTGTTCCATATACGGGAACTTCTGAAAGTGGCTCTTCTTTTAGCTCTGGAACTACTTCTGCCTGCTCTTGGGCAGCTACTTCCGATATTTCATTTTTTTCTGGTTTATTACTATAAGGTTGTGAAGTTGAGCTTCTTTTGAATATAAAGAAAACTAAGATAAATAACACAATGGCAACGCTAGCTATAATCACTTGTTGAGAGTCATTAAACATTCGGTACTCTTTTTTTTTCTATTATCATACAATATTAACGAATTTTTTGCACATAAAACCATTATTTGTTGTTCAGAAAATTGTTTTATCAGGGTTGCCATTAACGTGAAGACAAGGAAATGAATTACAAGAGGGGAAAGCTGGATCCCCGATCAAGTCGGGGATGACCCTTCGACATGCTTAGGGCGAACGGGGAACGCACGTAAACGTGCGTGGGCACTCTGCCAAAGAGAACCCAGTGTTAACGTAGCCAAGGGGGTTTTACTCCCGTGGCGTATAAAATAGTCTTACTCGATTTCAGCGTCGATGACGTCGTCATCTTTTTTCGCGTGACTTGCAGCGGCTTCGCCGCCTTCATTTTGTTTGTACATTTGCTCTGCCATTTTGTGGCTTGCATCGGCTAGTTTTTTCGTTGCCGCTTCGATTTCTTCTTTGGAAGAATCGGTATTTTTCAACACCGCTTTAAGCTCTTCAAGGGCAGTTTCGATCGTCGCTTTTTCGGTTGCGTCGATTTTGTCTCCCATTTCTTCAAGGCTTTTTTCCGTTTGGTTTGCCAACGCATCCGCTTGGTTACGAAGATCTACGACCTCTTTGCGTTTTGCATCTTCCGCTTTGTGATTTTCTGCGTCTTGAACCATTTTATTGATCTCTTCTTCACTCAATCCGCTTGACCCAGTGATTTTGATCTCTTGGGTTTTACCCGTCCCTTTATCCGAAGCGGATACCGTCAAGATACCATTTGCATCGATATCAAACGTTACTTCGATTTGTGGCACACCGCGTCGTGCTGATGGGATACCGGTAAGCTCGAAAAGACCCAATGATTTGTTATCGCGGGCGAACTCACGCTCACCTTGACCGACTGAAATCGAAACGGCCGGTTGGTTATCTTCGGCTGTTGAGAACACTTGTGATTTTTTCACAGGAATAGTCGTCCCTTTTTCGATGATTTTCGTCATCACGCCGCCAAGGGTTTCAATTCCAAGGCTAAGGGGTGTAACGTCGAGAAGAAGAACGTCTTTGACATCTCCGCGAAGAACTCCGCCTTGGATCGCTGCGCCCGCTGCAACTACTTCATCCGGGTTTACCCCTTTGTTGAGTGTTTTACCGCCAAACTCATCCGAAACCATTTTTTGTGCCAATGGAAGACGCGTTGAACCACCGACCATAATGACTTCATTGATCTCGTTGTTGCTAAGACCTGCATCTTTCATTGCGGTTTTGATGTGAGAGATAGTCTCTTTGATCATCTCTGAAATCATCCCCTCAAATTTCGCACGGGTAAGCTTCATAACCAAGTGCTTAGGTCCTGTCGCGTCTGCCGTGATAAATGGCAAGTTGATCTCCGTCTCTTCCGCAGAAGAGAGCTCTTTTTTTGCATTTTCAGCCGCGTCTTTGAGACGTTGAAGCGCCATTTTGTCTGCTTTTAAATCGATACCATGGTCGCTTTTAAATTCGCTTGCAAGGAAATCAACGACTTTATTATCAAAGTCATCTCCGCCCAAGAATGCATTACCATCCGTTGAAAGAACTTCGAAAGTCCCCTCCGAAATTTCAAGAACCGTAACGTCAAACGTTCCGCCGCCCAAATCGTAAACAAGAACTTTCTCATCGGCTTTTGAATCCAAACCGTAAGCAAGAGCAGAAGCTGTAGGCTCGTTGATGATACGAAGAACATTCAATCCTGCGATGGTTCCTGCCTCTTTGGTCGCTTTACGCTGTGCATCATTGAAATATGCAGGTACCGTGATAACCGCGTCGGTTACCGCTTGTCCGAGATACGACTCAGCATCCGCTTTCAATTTAGAAAGAATTTTTGCTGAAATCTCTTGAGGCGTGTACACTTTACCCGCTACGTCAACCGCAGCCATACCGTTTTTATCGACGATTTTATAGGTAACTTTATCGTGCGCCTCTTTGGCTTTTTCTTCGTTCATCAAAAGACCCATGATACGTTTTACCG
>JAUYSQ010000047.1 GCA_030696285.1 Sulfuricurvum sp.
CACACGTGCTGATTATGATGTTGAGCGTCTTATTAACGTTATTAAAGAGTTTAAAGCGCGTCATAATGATATCACGGTCTACCTCGAACCCGGAGAAGCGGTGGGATGGCAAACAGGACCGTTGGTTGCCTCAGTACTGGATATCATCCATAACGGTATGGATATTGCCATTCTCGATAGCTCTGCCGAAGCGCATATGCCAGATACTCTCGCCATGCCCTATCGTGCAGATATTCGCGGTGCAGGAGACGCCAGGGAGAAAAAGCATACCTATCGTCTCGGAGGAAATACGTGTTTAGCGGGAGATATTATGGGGGATTACTCCTTTGATGAACCGCTTAAAGTAGGAGATAAAATCATCTTTGAAGATCAAATCCACTACACATTTGTCAAAAACA
This sequence comes from Sulfuricurvum sp., assembly GCA_030696285.1. GTDB lineage: Bacteria > Campylobacterota > Campylobacteria > Campylobacterales > Sulfurimonadaceae > Sulfuricurvum. Next base: position 399 of record JAUYSQ010000047.1, read on the forward strand.
CGACCTTCAACGGGATCAAACTTCCCTCACTTGCCATCTGGACAAAAGAGGGGGCACTTAAAATTGTTCATGAATTTGGATATGAAGATTACCGAGATCGTCTCTCTTAGACGATCTCCTCCCGCAATTTTTTAATAATTTCTTGTTCGCGCTTGGCAATGTATTTGCCCAAGTCAGCTTCTTGCTGAAGCGTTGGAGTAATTTTGAAATGGTATTTATATCCGCCTTCATAGGCAGATTTAAAGACCAACTGACCTTGAACCTCACACGATTGTCCCATAATTTCTGATGGGAAAAGCAATAGTGTATCGACAAAAGGGGCAAGGGAATAAAAATGCTTGCTCGTGACAGCAATCCCTCCAATTGAAATATCATAGGCATGCGTTTGTAACGTAATTGATGGATGAATAATCGTAAATTTGTAGGGTTCAGGCGGATATACACGAATACTTTGTCGGTGAAAGAGGGATGTTTCAAGCTGATCAAAGCGGCTAAGCTCTAAAAAGCGCTCACCATTGAGGGTGACTGGATTGACAGATGCATAAACGTCATGGTTCAAGTGGTTATTCTTAAGCAGATAAATACCATTTTGCAAAAGTGCAGCTGTCTCTTGGAGCGGATGAACGCGAAGGATAACGCTTTGGGCATCCGTATGAATAATGTGTGCCGGGTATTGGATCGGTACACCGTAGTAGGTATTAAGTACGGTGATACTTTCTGAACTCTGTCGCAACATTTCC
>JAUYSQ010000051.1 GCA_030696285.1 Sulfuricurvum sp.
GTTCAAAGATGTCAATGATAGCTTCGGACACAGTGCGGGGGATGAGCTGTTGCAGCAGGTAGCACAGCGGTTTGCGTCACGATTGCGGGATGGAGATATTATCAGCCGTTTGGGCGGAGATGAGTTTGCGATTGTATTGGAGTATCTGGCTCAGCCGGAGGATGCGGGTCGGATTGCAACGGAGATGATCAATGCACAAGGTGCCCCCTATAAACTCATCGGAGGTGCGGAAGTGCATATTGGGATGAGTGCGGGGATTGTCCTCTTTCCGGATCATGGGGACAATGCTTCTGACTTGCTCCAACACGCCGATGCAGCATTGTACAAAGCAAAATCGGAGGGAAGAGGTATCTATCGCTATTATACGGATGAACTGACCGATTCGGCGCGCAAACGGATCGCATGTGAAACCTCTTTGCGCCGTGCGGTTGAGAATAATGAATTCGAAGTCTATTATCAGCCGCAGGTTCATATTCCGACCGGACGGATCGTAGGCGCTGAGGCGCTGGTGCGCTGGAATGATCCCGAGAGGGGAATGATTTTTCCGAGTGTGTTTATCCCTGTAGCCGAGGATACGGGGCTGATCGGGGTGATCGGCGAATGGGTACTGAATGAAACCTGCCGACAGGGAAAGGTTTGGATTGACAGCGGACATCGGCTGATGCTGGCGGTAAATCTTTCTGCCCATCAAGTGCGCCACCAGAATATTCCCGAAATGGTTGAAGCTGCTCTCAAAAAAACAGGCTATCCCGCCGATAAACTCGAACTTGAGCTCACCGAAAGTGCGCTGATGCAGCGGGAAGAGGAGACGGTGGCGATGCTTCATGTGCTTCGCGCTATGGGGATACGTCTGGCGATTGATGATTTTGGTACCGGGTATTCATCGCTCTCCTATCTGAAGCGTTTCCCGATCAATGTGTTAAAAATCGATAAAAGTTTCGTGGATGATCTCCCGTTTGATGCAGACGATATGGCGATTGTTACCGCGATCATCGCAATGGGGCATGCTCTAGGATTTCAGGTTCTCGCCGAGGGGACAGAGCGTATCGAGCAGATCGAGTTTCTGAAAGAGCGGGGATGTACGATGTATCAGGGGTATTTTAAAAGTCCCCCTGTCCCGGCGGCAGAGTTCGAAAAACTGCTTTTGTAATAGGCTAGGCAAGATGTCTATTATTCGACGCGGTTTCGTCCCCGCTCTTTAGCCAAATAGAGCTTTTCGTCGACCTGGGCGATGTAGCGGTCAATAGTGCTTTGGTGAATGGGTATGGTATTATCGATAAGAACTGAGACCACTCCGAGACTGACGGTATAACGGATCGATATATTTTCAAAAACAACTTCTTCGGCAGCAGTAGTATCACAGATTTTTTGTGCAAGTAATACAGCTTCCTCCTTGCTTGTTGTAGGGAGCAGGACCATAAACTCTTCTCCCCCGAAGCGAAAAATATAATCCGATTTACGCAGAGTCTGTTCTAATAAGCCCGAAAAATGTTTCAGCACTACATCCCCTATTCCATGTCCGTAGGTATCATTGACGGCTTTAAAATGATCCAAATCACACATTATTAGAGCAAACTCTCTTCCCGTTGCTTTAGAGATGTCGAGATTATTCATCATGATTTTGTTAAATAGCCGGCGTGTCAGAAGATGGGTAAGGGGATCTTTAGCGCTTTCTTCGATCTCGTTGAGAAAGGCAATTTCATTTCCGATTTCCAGTGAATAGGAATCGATCTTTTGCATGAGATGAATGAGGGTTGCCGGGAGAAACTCTTTGCTTTTGCAGTAATTGATGACATTGGCAGCCAGGTCATGAAGATTGATATGGAGTTTTTCGATCACGCTGAAATGGGAGGTCGAAAGGAGATATGAGGTTGTTGCATTGTTCAGCCATCGGCCGAATTCACAGTGCTTGGGATCAAGTTCAGGGTATTGATTGTCAAATTCGGTTTGTTGGACGTAGCGAATGAGGTTGAGTATCCACCGGATATGGCTCTCATAATGTATCATAAATTTTTTATCCGGCATGATCGCGATATGGGAGAGGCGGAGGTCATTTTTAAGGGTTAGTTGCTTCAAAAATTTTTGCAGATATAGCGTGGTAATTCGCTTTTCATGTTCCGCAAAGTAGCGGTTAATTTCGGCGATATTCTCGAATTCTTGTTTCTCTGCAAGGTTGCCGAGGAGCTTTCGGGCAATGGTAACAAGTTCACTGTACAAAAACAGATACGAGATGTCATGTTCAATCGTAAAGTATACGAGTGCTTTAGTATTAGTGTCGATCTCCTCCTCCGAAGTAGAGAGAAGAAGATTCAGGAACAGTTTTTTATGTTCCATTATCGCATGGGTATAGAGGAGATCGTTGGATCTAGTGGACTGAATATTCTCAAGGTTGATACAAAAATCTTGGACACACTCTCGGATGTCGGGAAAATAGTGATGAAGTGGTTTCATCTAAACCTGCTTTCTTTATTGCATTTTATCCAAGTATTGTAGCCAAAAAAAAGATCGTTGGTTTGATTGCAATATCAACAAGTTGAATCCTCCACACATCCTTAGCGAAAAAACTCGATAAGCCCCATCACGATCTCAACACCGATCAAAACGATGATAATCCACTCTAAAAATTCGCTTTGTTTGTGGTTGAGAAGATCCATTACGAGCATGACGTCTTCTTTGATCTGAGAGAGTTTGGAGAGGGCGATTTCGTGACGGTCGTAGAGCTCGAGGATAAGTGCCATACGATTATAGAGGGCTTCGGCTTGGGCATCATCCCACAAAATATTGGGTTTATCCAATAACAAAAGATTGCCCACCATATTATGGCGGATCAGGGCTAGGCTTTGGATAAATTTCATCAACGATGGACGGCGTGCTATGGAGAATGTATGGATTGATTCGACGACTTTACGGTTTTGGGAAAATAGCGCATCGAGCTGTTTTTCGTAGCGCTCCAGTCCTACGCTTTGGCTGATAGCCAGAGAAACGATTTTGAGAGTGAGGGTGGTAGGATTTTTGAGAAAAATGGCTTCGTTGGTGACAATAAAAGGGTCTGTTTGATCGGGCTTGATCTCAATAGGGTAGTCTTGATAGACGAGCTGATCGTCCTCGCCGGGGAGGGTGAGTCCCAGTTTCGCGAGAGCTTGAAGAATGGTCTCTTTTCCATCCGCAATGAGGGTGAGAACGTCGAAAGGGGCTAGAACAACATGCAAGAGGTCATTTTTTCCGTAATAACCGTTTTCGATCCCTTTTTCGAGGGTAATATCGAGAGCGTATTCGAGAGCGGAACGCTTAATCGGTTTAGAGAGGTCAAGGGAGAGGAGATTCATAAAAACACCTTGATAGAGATTTTACTATTATAGCCTATGAAAATTACGGTAACGCAATGCTCTATTCTCTCCCTATAATATCAAAAATATTAACCCCGTCGGGAAGACGTGTCGTCCCATCTCGAAAACTCCGCGTATGGGAAATAAGCCGTTTGAAATGTTTGCGCAGGTGGTACGCGTCGGGGACATTGGGGCGGAACCAATCACCCTTGGCGCTGAAGAGCCAGTCGATTCCCGCTTTAACATCCAGCAGCGAGTAGCCTCCTGTCTCAATCAAAAGTTGAATCTGTTTTGCCCAGCTCATCACATCAAAAGGTTCTTCGAACTGCGGATCGATGGAGACGAGGCGACGGATAAAATACTGTGCCATCTCAAATTCTTGTGTTGAGGGTTTGTTTTCTTCTAAGCTTGAAGCGTTGGCAATTGCGGGCGCATTGGAACTCACTTCGCGTCGAATCCACCGCTCAAACTCCGCACACCAATCAAACGAGCGGCGGTTTTGTGAACGCTGATGAAAGTTGAAATCATCAAAAATCTCTCGGCGCAGCCCCTCTCTGTCACACACCTCCAGCGCGTAGGCGTGCAACTCTTCGAAGGTTTCATTGGAGAGATTGAGATAATAGTTGCTGTCGGTATATTGAGTAGCAACGAGGAGGTTCTCGGGGGTGTTTTGATGAGGTGTAATGGGTTCTAAGCGGTAGAGAATCATCACTCCATCCGCCGTTTTTTCACGGGCTATTTTCAGAATTTTTTTGACCACCAACGCATCCAACGCTTCCACGACTTCCCGCGAACTGTGCCGTAAAAGTTCAGCGAGAAACGAGGCGCTAAGTGCTTTTGGTTGAGCGCCCCAGATAAAGCCGTGACGGATGATGAGGGGGAGCAGGGATCTCTCCAGCAGACTCAAATCGTCACGGTCGATGAGGGAAACGGGGATGGAGATCATTTGCTTTTTCTCGCGAGGGCACGTTTGGCCGGAGCGGCGATGATCCCTTGATGAAGCGCTCTTTCACGTTCGAGCAATAATTCCCGATACTCGTGCGCAACGCGCCCCTCAAAAAGACCTCGATCGAGTGAGACGTAATCGTAAATCCATCGCTTAGTGAGGGTTCGGATCACCTCTATATCGAGAGTATCGAGCAAGGATTCTGCGGAGCCAGCCTCTTTAATCGTGGTGAAACGGATATTTTCAAACCGTTCCAACGCACTTTTTTCACTGTTTTTTTCATCGGTGACCGTCCGACGCAAATCGTACATCAGCGCATACAATTTTTGAGCGCGTCTTTGGGCTTCGAGTTCCAGAGGGGAGCGCTGCTCTTCGAGAAGCTCATGGGCAATCATCGAAATTTTTTCAATTCCCGTTTTGTAGGCAAAATCACGGCTCGAGAGGCGGCGGAGAAACTCACTGTAGCGGCTCGTGCTGATGGGACGAATCAGTTCATCGATATGGCTTCGTAAAAAAACGTCCTCATCGATTTTAAAATAATTCATCAACGAGGTGACGAACTGAGTCCGGATTTGATCATCGGTTGGGATAAAAGATTGCATAGGAAAAGTGTAACATGTACAGCCAAAAGTGAAGATTAAACAGACTAACGCACCTGCTTTAAGATTTAGGAGTGTTACAATAGCTACTTTCCTCGTCAGCGAGAGGAATATTTGGGGTACTATAATGAGTATATAAGTATTAAAATGTATTATATAACTTCAAAAAAATTGAGCGGGCGAGCTGGAGGGTTTGGTGCAATCAGAACTGTTGGTTTTAAAAGAGCAGCTTAAGGCACGTTTGCGCTCGGATGATCCGGAATATCGCTATTACAAAACCATCTTCAATAGCACCGGCGATATGATTGCCGTTACCGACGGAGACGTTATTTTCGATGCGAATACCTCATTTTTAAATTTCTTTGAATCCAATATAAAAGATTCGCTAGAGTCTTGCCATTTTCCATCGCTCCTTGAGAAGGTTGAAAAGTTTGGCTATGTCTATGAGGGGTATCAAAACAGGCATTGGTTTGATACGATTTTAGAGGGGACAAAAGAGCATTACCGTATCGGAGTGATCAAGAATGGGATTTTACATACGTTTAATATCACATTAAAGCGATTGGAGCCGCTTAACAATATTTATATCGCCACATTAACCAACATAACTGAGATGATGGGGTACAAAACCGTTCTCGAAGAGGGGATTAGACACAGTGTCGAAGATAGGAATAAAACCCAGTTTTTACTCGCGCAGTATGATAAAGCGATTGAAGCGGCAACGTTGGTGTTTAAGTGCGATGTGAGCGGGATAATTACCTATGCGAACAAGGCGCTTAGCGAAGTATTGTTGTATGGTAAGGGTGAATTGATCGGTCAGCATTTTTCGGTTTTACGCGGAAAAAGTATTCGGGATGAGGTCTATTTTAGTATATGGGAGAGTGTTCGGGGCGGAAAGATTTATAAAGGCACATTGGAGATTGCGGATAAAGTAGGGGGATCACATTATTTAGATGTGTCGTTTATCCCCATTCACGATCAGGAGAAAGAAGTTGTTGAGTTTTTCTCCCTTTCTCATGAAATAACCGATGTGATGGAAGCCAAAGAGATGGCAGTTAAAACCCTCGAAGCCAAAAACAAATTTTTCGATCAAGTTTCTCATGAGCTTCGTACGCCGCTGAATGCCATTATCAATTTTACTGATCAGGCATTGGAAAACTTCGAAGAGATGTTTGAGGATGACGAGAGCCGTGAATTGGTGAAAATGTATATTAAGCGGGCTTACAAAAATTCTCAAAGCCTTTTATACTTGATCAATTCGCTTCTCGATATGGCCAAGCTAAAATCGGGGAAAGAGACATTTTCTCTGGGGCAGCATGATGCTGTTGCGTTGATTCGCGAAACGCATGAAAATTGTTCAAGTTTGCATAAAAATACTAATTTAGAGTATAGACTTAAAATAAACGTAAGTATGGTGCCGATAGAGTGTGACCCATTAAAATTTAGACAAGTTTTAACCAATTTAATCTCTAATGCATTTAAATTTACGAAAACAGGATTTGTCGAACTGAGTGTTGAGGAAATGGCAGATGAGTATTGGATCATGGTGGAAGACAGCGGAACAGGGATCCCTCCTGAAAAACTTTCGACTATTTTTGAACCGTTTGAACAGGTGAGCAATCAAGACCAGGGAACCGGATTGGGTCTTAGTATTGTGTATGAGTATTGCAAAGGTATGGGATTGAGGTTGCAGTGTGAGTCTACCTTGTGTGAAGGGACCCGGTTTATCGTCATTGCACAAAAACTTACACCGAAAGAAGGATCGGAATGGATACTATAAGACTGCTAATCGTTGATGATGTTGAAGATAATCGTTTAGTCTTACGAGCCATTTGCCGTAAGATGGAAGGCTTTGAGATACGCGAAGCTGAGGATGGAATTGAAGCAGTTGAGCGGGTAGAAGAATGGCATCCTAATATTATTTTGATGGATGTCATGATGCCGAGGATGGATGGATTTACGGCTTCAAAAATTATCAAAGAGCGTTATCCTGAAATTATTATTATGGCAGTAACGGCAGTTGTCGATCCACAGATGGAAGAGAATATGGCTTCCATCGGAGTATCTGCCTATATTCGTAAGCCAATCGATAAAGAGATCATCCGTTTTAAGCTTCAAAGTTTTGCTTCCCTTTTACGTGCGAAAGAGGGAACCTTTAAATCCTTATCGGAAAAAGAAGCGATGAACCCTTTTAGTAAAGATATTCGTAATTTCAAAACAATTTTCGGCATTACCGATGCAGACGCCATGATGGATTTTGGTATGTGGATATTGGGACGATGTGAAGATTGCATGGCAATATCGTGCACAAAAGTGGATACGGTCATCGAGCTTTTTTACGAGCTTATGCGGCAGGGAACCTGCCAAGAAAAATGGCCTAGTATTATTATTGAAGAGAGTTTTGAAGAGATTTTTGTCACGATGAAATGTGAAGAGAGTATCGATTTTCAGCCTAAAGCGATGGGATTGCTTGGAGAACTGGGATCTGAGTGTATTGTGCGGGCTAATATCGTGTCTATACGTCTGCGTATGCAGTGTGGGAGTAAGGTTGCCCTCAAAGAAATATCAAAAGAAACTATTCCGGAGCCCCTCCCGATACCTGTAGTAGCGATTAAAGCTCAAGCTGTGCCGAATGTAACGGCGAGCGAACCCATCCTTGCGAAAGAGGTTCGAGTGATTCAATCGGTTGAAAAAGAGCTATTGCGTCAGAGTTTTGTTCATAAAACCACCGCAGTTGAGTATGTTCGTGATATTGGCGGGGATGTTTTGGATGAAATTCGTGATCTGGCCAGCTTGGATGAGGAGTGGAGAGACAAGCTGCACATTCTTGAAGAAGAGCCTACGTCACAAAACCTTCGAAATTTTGTAGATGGAGTTTTGGGGGTTTACGTGGGAGCAATTAATACTCTCTTTGAATTTACGGCACTCGCCTATGCCCTATCTGCATTGGGCAGTTTCTTAAAAGAGAATTCCAGTATGATTGCCGATGATGCTAAAAAGCTTAAAAATTTAATAATGCTGATGGAACATTTGGGTGCAGACTTAGCCTCATGGCGGGAACATATTTTCAGTTTACAAGATGCCGGAGATATCCATTACCTCGATAGTTCTTTTTTCAGTTCGTGTATGCAGATCGAAGGAATTATTGGTGATAAAGCGGTGGAAACCGATGATGACAATGAGATGGAATTTTTTTAAAACACAACTAAGGGGAACGTAAATGGCAAAAAGAGTGATTATCGTGGACGATTCGAGAGCGGTTGTTGCAACCGCTGAGTTGGCATTGGATGAGATGATTGGTAGTGGGATAATCGAATTTAAATCGTATTTAAATCCATTGCAACTACTAGCGGCGTTGCAAAGTGGATCTGAAAATTTTGATTTGCTAATCAGTGATGTGAATATGCCTGAAATGAATGGATTGGATCTGGCCCGTGCTATTAAAGCCGATGATCGGTACAAAACGAAGCCGATTATTATCTTGACGACCGAGAGTTCCAATGAGATGAAAATGGCAGGGAAAGAGATCGGGGTGACCGGTTGGATGGTTAAACCCTTTAGTGATGAGAAGATGGTTAAATCGATTAAAATGGTATTGGGGGTATAGCGATGGAGTCCAACACTGTCCAATCGAGAAGAGAACGGTATCTCACGTTCTTTTTGGGGGAAGAGCAATACGGCATCGCCATAGATCGAATCAAAGAGATCATCGCGATGATGAAGGTGACGTATGTCCCTAAAACGCCTCCATTTATGCGGGGAGTCATTAACCTGCGCGGCTCGATTATCCCTGTCGTTGATACACGACTTCGCTTTGGCATGGAGCCAAAAGAGGAAGACATGCATACAACGATTATCATCGTCGAAGTGGAAAAAGTGAATATCGGCTTTATCGTCGATCGGGTTGAGGAAGTAGCCTCTATCGATTCGGCTCATTTAAGCGAGCCTCCAAAATTTGGAAGCCATATTGATACCGATTTTATCTGTGCAATGGCGCAGATCGACGAGAACGTTGTAATGATTTTGGATGTACTCAAGCTTTTCGAAGCGGATGAGCTGGTAAGTTTAGAGCAAATACAACAAACAAGCGAGGGAGAGTGAGATGAATTGGTTGGAAAATATGAAGTTGCAAAGTAAGTTGATATTGTTGACTGGGGTTATGGTCGCTGCGATGATTCTCCTCGGGGTAATGGGGTTTAAAGCAACGGCTGGATGGGAAGCTGATATTGTTGAAATCGGTGATGTTCGGGTCCCTTCGCTTATCAGCGCCGGAACAATTCGTAATGGGACACAATTGATTGCAATTCAGATGAACCGTGTTCGCGGTTTAAAAGGTGATCCAGAGATCAATTCTAAAATGGCAAATGCTTCGGAAGAAATGGACAAAGGATTTGAAAGGATCAATAACGGGCTAGCGGCTTATGCACTGCTTCCTCAGACGCCAGAAGAAGCGGTAGAGTGGAAAAAATTTGAAAGTGTCTATACCAATTGGCGTCAAGAAAGTGAGAAATTTAAAACAAATGTGGTTGATGTCTTGGCAAAAACCAATGATCCTATCGCTACAGAAGAACTTTTCGGAGAAATGACGAGAGAGCTGGATGCCATTCGTGCATTGAGAGTAGAAATGGGGGAGTCTCTCCAAAAGATTTATGATATACATAAAAAGGAAGTAAATAAAACGAATAAAACGGCTAAAGAGTCATCCGCATCGTATAAACAGATGTTTATGATTATTGCAACCCTTTCAATTTTATTTGCGATTATTTTGGCATGGGTAATCATTCGCTCCATCACCCGCTCCATCACACAAAGTGTCACCTCAATCCGAGACGGTGCGATGCAAATTACCTCTGCTAGTGATCAAGTCGCTTCATCTTCATCTTCATTGGCACAAGGGGCGAGTGAACAAGCTTCCAGCGTCGAAGAGGTGAGTGCCACACTCGAAGAGAGTACGGCGATTAACACACAGAATGTTGACAATGCCCGTCAAGCCGATATTCTGGCGAAAAATGCCAACGATTCGGCACGCGCAGGGTTTGAGAAGGGGGAGGAACTTTCTCGCTCCATGCACGCCATTACCGACTCAGCAGCGAAAATATCGGGAATCATCAAAACGATCGATCAGATTGCCTTCCAAACCAACCTTCTTGCCCTCAATGCAGCAGTCGAAGCGGCGCGTGCTGGCGAGCACGGTTTAGGATTCGCAGTCGTTGCCGATGAAGTACGTAACCTAGCACAGCGTGCGGCATCTGCAGCAAAAGAGACATCCCTTATCATTGAAGAGGTAGTTGGGCAGATCAAAGAGGGAAATCAAATCGCCCTTGCAACCCATACATCGTTCCAAGAGATCGTTGAACAATCGAAAAAAGTATCCGATTTGATCGGTGAAATCTCTATCGCCGGAAAAGAGCAAAGCGAGGGGATGAGCCAAATCAATCAGGCGATGGGACAAGTCGATCAGGTGACGCAACAAGTCGCCGCCAACTCTGAAGAGGCCGCTGCTGCTGCTGAAGAGCTCAACGCACAAGCCACTTCGATGATGGAAACGGTTCGTATTTTGGCTCAGATGGTTGGTATGACAACGGATGCACCTGTTGCGGTGTCAAAGAAGAAGCAGCTGCATCAATTGGAGATTAGAACCCCCGTCGCTCCTCGTAGTAGTATTCCCGTCCCTCAGCGCAGAGGAGCTTCAGCTAAGGCTGAGGATATTTTCCCTCTGCATGAGGACGATTTGAAAGAGTTCTAAATGCAGTTCGACGGTGATGTCCTCACTATCGGATTGGATATGTCAATGGAAGAGATCCGGGAGTTCGAACAGTTTGTCCGGCCTCGTTTGGACTATATTGAAACCATAGAGATCGAAGAGGGGACACACTTGCGAAGCAGTTCCCTTTTGTCTCTATTGGTCAGCCTTAAACGAACTCGTCCGGAGCTTGGTATCCCTTTTTTAAATCAGGGGTTGACCGCTTCGACCGCTTATGGAACCTTGCATTGGATGTGTCATGACTAAACAAGAACAAGTCAAAGCGATTTTTATCGAAGAGGCAGGTGAAATTATCGAGAAGCTCGATATCGATATTCTCCGTTTTGAAGAAAATTCGACCGATTTTGACCTATTAAACGAAATTTTCAGAGGCGTTCATACCCTAAAAGGGAATGCAAATGCCTTCGGATTTACCCGTCTGGGCGAATTTGTACACCATTTCGAGGACGTACTCGACCACTACCGCAGCACCAAAGAGGACGTTGAAGCGCATCACTTGGAGCTGTTTGTCGGGAGTGTCGATGTCATCAAAGATGTGATGACGTGTGAGCTGGATGTTCTTCCGGATTTACCGGAGGGTTATAGCGAGTGCTTAGCGAAGATCAAGGTATTGATCGCTTCGAAAAAAAATAAACCGAACCTCCCTCCCATAGAGGAAGCTGGCGAGTTGTTTAGTGATTTGGCCTCAGAATTTGGATTTGAGCCTCAGGAGAAAATAGAAGAAGCCGTAGAAAAAAGTATTCAGTCCCACCGAAAAATCCAAGAGGATGGGCTGAATCTCTATAAAATTGATCTCACATTGGATACCGATTGTTATAAACGAGGATTTGATCATCTTCTTTTTCTCACTCTTTTAGGTGAAAAAGCAAAATCGATCGAAAGCTTTTTTGACATGAAAAATGTTGAACCATTGGCTCGATTTGTGGGTGATGAAAATGCGATCAGTAACGTCTCTGTGATTGTATTGACACCTCAAACCCAAGAGGATATTGCAGAAAATTTTGAATTCTTATTTGATAATGAATACACTATTTCGTTAATCGATCCTGTCATGGCGGAAATGGTCATCGAAAACGTAGAAGTAATTGTGGAAAAAGCAGAAACTCTCGAAAGACGAAAAGTGGAAGACCGCAGAGGTGCGGATAGATCATCTGATACTCCAGCGGTGAGTGTCACCGTACCAAAATCCACCATCCGTATTGATACGTTTAAGCTCGATGAGCTCTTTGACTCCGTCGGTGAATTGGTCATTGCCCAAAACTTTATTGCCCAAAATGAAAAAATTCGTGTTATCGAAGACGAATCGATCAGTCGAGCAATCGAAACTCTCTCCAAGATCACAAAACGGATTCAGGATCGGGTTATGAGTTTGCGGATGGTCGCTATCCGCGATACGTTTGATAAAATGAAGCGGGTCGTTCGAGATACGTCCAAAAAAACCGGTAAAGAAGTGCATTTGATCGTACAGGGTGAAGAGACGGAGATCGATAAAACGATGATTGACAGTCTCTCTGATCCGATGATCCATATTATCCGAAATGCCATTGATCATGGGCTGGAGAGCGATAGTGCCGAGAGGATACTGGCCGGTAAGAGTGCTGAGGGAACAGTGACGCTGCGTGCCTATCATAAGAGTGGCAATATCGTTATCAGTGTCAGTGATGATGGACGGGGAATTAACAAAGAGAAAGTGCTTCAAAAGGCGATTGAACGGGGTGTAATTACCGGTGATGAACACTTAACCGATAGCCAAATTTTCGGTCTTATCATGCAACCTGGATTTTCGACGGCCGACACCATCAGCGATCTTTCGGGACGAGGGGTCGGACTGGATGTTGTTAAAACGTCTATTGAAAAACTGCGTGGAAAGATAGAGATCGATTCAAAAGAGGGGGTGGGGACAACACTCTCGATGGTCCTTCCGTTGACACTGGCCATTATTGATGGGATGCTGGTTCAGACTGCCGGTGAGATTTATATCATTCCTACCCTGAGTGTCGTTGAATCTTTTCGCCCTGAGCGAGAGATTGTTCATGTTCTCAAAGAGAAGGGAGAATTTGTCAGCTTGCGCGGACAGCACATTCCGGTGGTCCGACTTAGCGATGTGTTTGAACTCTCTACCCAACGTATAGCGCCGTGGGAAGGAATTTTGGTATGTGTTGAAACGGAAGCGGGACGAATCGCCATCATGGTAGATGAACTGATAGGGCGTCAGCAGGTCGTTATTAAAACCCTTGGTAAGTCACTAGCCCGCCTCAAAGAGATTACGGGTGGAGCGATATTGGGTAATGGCGATATTGCCCTAATTCTCAATGTCGATGCGTTACGCCCGCTTACAGAGGCTTCCAATGGTGGAAATTGAGCTTAGCCCTGAAGAGTTTGAGCTTTTTCGCCGTTATATCTATGATAAAGTTGGTATTGCTCTCTCGGAACAAAAAAGCACTCTTATCAAAGGGCGGCTCAATAAGAGGGTCAACCAATTGGGATTACGTACATTTAGGGAGTACTATAATTATTTAGTGGCCGATGAGTCAGGAGATGAACTTGCTTTGTTTGTCAGCGCAATATCGACGAATGTCACCTCTTTTTTTCGAGAATCTGCTCAATGGGTATGGCTAGAGGGGTATTTGCCTCAATTGATTGCGGCGAAGCGCGATAAAAAGCTTCGCATCTGGTCAGCAGGGTGTTCAAGCGGGGAAGAGCCTTATACGATTTTGATGTTTTTGCAGCACCATTTGAGTGATTTTGAGAGCTGGGATATCAAAATTTTGGCAACCGACATTTCTCCAAAAGTACTTGCCAAAGCGATTGTCGGGAGTTATGAAGCTAAGGCGGTCGAATCATTACCCAGAGAAATTACGTTACGTTCATTTGAAAAAGTGCGCAGCGATACGGGGATTAGTTATCAAGTCGTTCCCCATTTACGAGAAAAAGTGCTGTTTCGTCTTTATAATTTGGTAACCGACCCGTTTTTTTTCAAAAATCGGTTTGATATGATTTTTTGCCGAAATGTTATGATCTATTTTGATGAGCCGACTCGCCATGATCTAATAGGGCGTTTTGGAACATTGCTCCCCAGAGGTGCACCTCTATTTTTAGGGAGTTCAGAATCATTAACGACTCATCGCGAGACGTTGAAGCTTTTGGGCTCTTCAATTTATCAACGACTATAAAAGGGTCTCATAATGCAAACAACCGAGCAAATGGTAATCATTAATAAAGAAGCAAAATTTGATATGAATGAGCTTTTTTTCTCCATTACAAACCTTGAGAGTAGAATACTTACGGGAAATGATGTTTTTGTTCGAATTAGCGGATATACGAAACAAGAACTGATCGGAAGTTTTCATAACATTATCCGTCATCCTGATATGCCTCGTATCATTTTTAAAACGTTTTGGGACTATTTAAAGGCAGATAAACCGATTGTAGCCTATGTTAAAAATAGGACGAAAGAGGGGGGATATTATTGGGTCCTTGCCGCGGTCTTCCCCCTCAATGATCGCTATATTTCAATACGAATTAAGCCTAATAGCAAACTGTTTACTGCGGCAAAAGAACTTTATTTCAAATTACTGATGGCCGAAAGTAAAGAGGGGATAGAAGTAAGTACCAGTATGGTTGCTACGCTTTTAAGTGATTTAGGTTATGAAAATTATGACCGCTTTATGAGTGATGCGCTGTTCCAAGAGCTACAAGGTCGACAGGGACTCATTTCTAATACTTCCCATCAAGACCAAAATGTAGAATCTTTATCTCCTTTTCAGCACAATTTAAAATCCATGCAGGGCTTTAGCAAAACGTTGATGCATGAATATGATCACTGGTTTGAAAAAATAGAGATGTTTAAGCAGATCAAATTGATGTTTGAAGAAAAAGGTCTCGTGTTACGTCACCTTGCCCGTGACATTGTCTTTTTGTCGTTAAATGCTTCTGTATCATCGTACAAAATTTCAACAGGTGGAGAAACTTTTGGTGTGCTGGCTCGTGATATCCGAACCAATGCAAAAGAAAATGATGTTCTTATCAATGACATTCATGGGGTTGTGACTAATATATCCAATTTATTAAGTGAGATTGTTTTTTCGATTGCCGTAATGCGTTTGCAAATTGAGATGGTCACCTATTTCATTGAAGAAATATTGGGTAATAACAGTGATATACCATTAAGTGAAATGAGTGGAAATATGTATGATCTTATTGCTTTAATCGTAGAATATTCAGGCAAAACAAAAAGACTGCAATTGCAACTTGATGAACAAATCCAAGAGAGTCTCAAGCCTCTCAATCAATTGGAACAACAAATGATGTATCTGGGATACATACAGGTCTACGGCTTTATCGAAGCGGCTGCAAGCCATGATGAATCGGTGAGATTCAAGGTTATTTTTTCTCAACTTAAAACATTGGTACAACAAACATCACAAGAGATTGACGTGATGCAAAAGAGTGGAAAAAACTTTTACACTGAAAATCATCGGCTCATAGAAAAATCACAAGGGATTGATATATTGTTGAATCATTTGCGAGAAGAGATGAAAATTATCGAGAAGATAGAGGAGTCGTAATGAATAAAACTTCGGGTTGTGAAGAAAATAAGTACGAAGATTCCTGTGAAGAGATCGCATTTTTAAGTCGTAAAATATTGGATCTCAATAAACAGCTCATCGAAAGTGAAAAAGCGAAATCTCGATTTTTATCCTTGGTGGGCAATGAACTCAATAACCCGATGACGGCACTGTTAGGGATGATTCCCCATTTGCAACCAAAGGGTGATGAGAAGCTTGAAACAATATTCTCACTGGTGCATGAGGAGGCTCTACTATTAGATTTTCGTATTCAAAATCTGGTGGCAGCTGCGGAGATAGAGAATGGAGATGTCAGTATGACTTCTGCATTAGTAGATCCAAAAATACTGGTTGAAGAGGTGATAGAGGCATTAAAGTACCCTATGAAAACTAAAAGTATACAGATCAGGATTGATACTTCGCTGGAGCAAAAAATCGTTACCGATCCTCAAAAACTCTATCTTATACTCAAAAATATTATAGCAAATGCGATAGGTTATGGCACAGCCAATGGGATTGTAGACGTAACGATTAAAGAGAGAGACTCTGTAGTATGTATTACAGTAAAAAATCAAGGACGCGGGCCGGACGTGGAGTATAAACCTCAAGTATTTACCCGTTTTTCCCCTGGACCCGATGGAGGGCATGGATTGGGATTAGGCCTGAGCATTGTTCGTGATTTGAGCGAACGGCTTGGAGGAAGTATTGATTACGTCACGGATGAATTATCTGTGACCTTTATGGTGAAATTACCTCTGGAAACTATGCTCGCAGAGTCAGAAGCGTGCGGTTCAAACGAATTTTTATTTGAATCTTTTGATGACGCGATTGAACTCTAATGATTCAGGGGTGCTCCACATTTATTCACGTTGGTCAGGTCCATATTGACAGCGCCCCTTCTGCAATCTCTACGGTATTAGGATCGTGCGTTGCAGTATGTTTGTATGATGTCAAGCTTGGTATTGGAGGGATGAACCATTATTTACTCCCATTTTGGAATGGTAATGGGCTACAATCTCCAAAATTTGGCAACATCGCGATTCCGAAATTGATTGAAGCAATGATGGAGCAAGGATCTACTCACACAACACTGGAAGCAAAAATATTTGGTGGTGCATCGATGAATATTGGAATATCGGATTCAATGATGATTGGACAAAAAAACATTATGGTGGCCAAAGAGATTTTAAAAGAGTATAAAATTGCTATCGCTGCTGAAGATGTTGGTGGACAAAATGGTCGAAAAATCCAATTTAATTTGGAACGGGGAAAAGTGCTACTGAAATATACGTCCAGAAGTGATGACAGTGATAGGGGATAGAGAATGGCAATACGGGTACTAATCGTAGATGACAGTGCAACCGCACGGGCAGTTTTAACAGACATACTCGGGTCTGATCCGATGATCGAAGTGGTAGGTACAGCATCGGATGCATATATCGCACGTGATAAAATTGTCGAATTACGCCCCGATGTTATTTGTTTAGATGTGGAGATGCCTCGGATGGATGGGATCACATTTTTGAAAAGGCTGATGCACTATATGCCTCTGCCAGTCATTATGGTTTCATCGTTGACGCAAGCGGGTGCAAAAACGACACTGGAGGCACTCGAATCGGGAGCCGTCGATTTTGTCCCTAAACCCCATTCCCATATTTATGACGGCAAAGATGAAATGCGTGATGAGCTTATTGCAAAAATAAAAATTGCAGCGAAGGTCAAAGTTAAGCAGCATGTATTGAGAAATACGCAGCAAGCCAATACTACCTCACTGGCTGAAACAACCCATAAGATTTTGGCTATTGGGGCGTCTACTGGCGGGACTGAAGCGCTTAAAGAGGTGTTAATGGGTTTGCCGAGAAATGCTCCAGGAACAATAATCGTGCAACATATGCCGGCTAATTTTACGGGTCCGTTTGCGGAGAGACTCAACTCTTTATGTGCTATGGAAGTACGTGAAGCACGAAATGGAGATTCCATAACCCCCGGTCTTGTATTGATTGCTCCGGGTGATTATCATATGGTTGTCCGTCGTTCCGGTGCTCGTTATTATGTTGAAATCGGAAGCGGAGAGAAAGTTTCTGGTCATCGCCCCTCGGCAGATGTTTTACTCAATTCGGTTGCGAAAATTGCCGGTTCCAATGCCATTGGCGTCATCTTGACGGGAATGGGAGGCGATGGAGCGAGAGGACTTTTGAACATGCGTAATGCAGGTGCCAAAACGATCGGTCAAGATGAAGCCAGCTGTATTGTTTATGGGATGCCCAAGGTAGCATATGAGCTCGGAGCCGTTGGAACACAATTACCGCTTCATAAAATAGCAAATGGAATCCTTGAATGTATCTGAATTTTTATCAAAAATAAAGTAGAATACATTGGGCATCTTACAAAGATGCCTAGACACACACAAAGAGGCTCCCATTTTAACCATTAATGCTAGTGTAATCCCGCACGGAGACGAAGATCTCGGAGATAACCTTCTCTATTACGATTATAACATCGATCATCTCCTCTCGCTTCAGGCCAAGGGGCAAACGATGGAAGATGAGAGTTACGTCAGTGCTTTTCGCTCGTTTGAGGGGGAAGTGTATGAAAACTACATCTATGAAAAACTTCTTCGATTTGCTACCAATGAACCAAAAATAAAGCAGTTTATTATCAAAGGGCCCCATAAAAGCCGTACCCACGCACAAAGCGATGCCCTCTCAGTGAGTTGGAAAGGGCAGATTATTTATCGTGCCCGCCATAAAGAGATCGGAGAGTTCGACGGACTTCTTTTTACCGATAAAGATCTCTATTTTATCGAGATGACTTTGGTCAAATCGGTGAGCAATCTAAAAAAACGGCTTCGTAAAAAACGGGCACTGCTCGAGGTGTTGTTCCCTCGCTACAATGTAAAATCGATTTTGGTGCTCAACGAAGGGGCGACGGGAACGACAGAGCTCCCTGAGTATGCGAGTGTTTGGTTCACCAAGCCTTACAGTGCCGCACATTTGTTGGATCGTCTCAGTACCGATTCGCCCCGCGCTGCGATGATACGGATTGAAAGTGATAAAATCGCCCACGCTGAAGAGATCAAAACAGCATCGTTCAAATACTATGCGACCTTATCGTGGATGCTGCGTTCGCTTCGGAACGGGAAGCTGATCGATTGGGATTTTTTCCGTAAAGCGGCAACACAACGCTACCATGATATTTATACCAAGGTGTATATCGGGTATTTGAGCATGGAGGACTTTTCCTCCATTGTTCCCGGGCTCTCCTTTGAAAAATCTCAGGCGACCCGTGCCATAGTGGCGATCGAAAAGGATCACTCCGGGGGATATTTTCTCACCTATTTCCTTCGACATGCGGGTAAAAAGCTCGACAATATCACTATTGCTGATGGGGTAGCGAAAGTGGCGAAAAAAGACCCGTTGGGGATCACCCTCACTGAGATGAACCATCTGGATAAAATGATGGATGAGAATTTTGGTTTAACGCTTGAGCAGCACCGTGAAATCGAAAAAACCTTGAAGACTATTACCCATAAATAAAGGATAAGCGGCTCACTGAAGCGGTTCCGGCTTACCTGTATAATATCCTTGGGAGTAATCGATCCCAATCTCTTTGATCGTAGTGTATATCGCCTCATCGCTGACAAACTCGGCAATGGTTTTCGCGCCGATCTTTTTACTAAAATCAACGATCGTTTCAACGATGATGCGGTGACGTGGATTATCCGTGATTTCTCGAATCAGTGAGCCATCGATTTTAATGTAATCCACATCGAGTTTGAGAATATGTTCAAAATTGGAATACCCTGTCCCGAAATCATCGATGGCGATTTTGGCTCCAAGTGCTTTGACCCTACCGATAAATTGAGCCACTTCCTGATAGTTTTCGATCCCCTCAGATTCCAGAATTTCAAAAATAATTTGTGATGCCGTCCCTGTTTGTCCAAGAGTGGTGATAATCTCTTGCACCGTAGAGGGATCACGGATATCATCGATCGACACATTGACGGAAAACTTTTCACTGCGTGTACTGAAGAGATGGCACGCCTGATGGATGACCTCTTTGGTAATACGGGGGTAAAGTTTTGTTTTTTTGGCAATCGGCAAAAATTGCAGCGGCGGAACGATATTTCCTTCTTCATCGATCATTCGCACTAAGGTTTCGTATTTGTCAATCTTCTCTGCCGAGATATTGACAACAGGCTGGTAATAGCAGATGATACGTCCTTCAGCCAAAGCTTTACGGATGGCACCGGCCATTGCGATATTGGTTCGGTATCGCTCTTCGATATTTTCAGTCTCTTCATAAAAAGTGATCGGAATTTTTTGTTCTTTGGCGGCATGTAATGCAATGTCGGCACGGGTCAGAAGTTTCTTTTCACCCAGTGCTACACCGATAGACATATGAATATCGAGGGTTTCATTGTCTACAATAAAGCGTTCATCATCGAGTGCCGATATGAGCGCTGACATGCGGCTATACAGCTTATCCGGTATTACCTCTTCATAAAATAAAACTGCGAATTCATCTCCCCCGATTCGGTAGGGTGAAAGTCCCATTTCTCCAAACCACTTGCTTACTTGACATAGCAGTGTATCACCCGAAGTAATCCCGAAAAAATCGTTGATTTCCTTAAAATTATCGATGTTAAATATTGCACATCCATTTGGTTGATGCTCTTCTAAATCCAGTAGGAGCTTTTGGCGGTTGGGTAATCCGGTGAGGGAATCGAAACTGGCGAGATGACAGATACGATCTTCGGAACGTTTTCTCTCGCTGATATCTTGAGCAAATACTACGATTGATTCAACCTGATTGTTTTTATCGAAGATAGGATAATAATGGATCAAAAAAAACATATCCTCGCGGCGGTCTTCAATGTTGAGTATAGTTCCGGTACGAAAACTATACTCGACGTTTTCGCGCCGCCGTTTAGCTACGTCGGGGGGAAAAAAATCGTAAACACATTGGCCCAACAATTCTGAGGGCTTTTTATTCATTCTGGTGGCAGCGGTACTGTTAATCGTCAAGATAATACCATCTCTATCGAGTAAGAAAATACTCTCTTTTGTTGCATTGAGAATGGCTTGAAGCTCAATATTAGTCTGTTTAAGATTCTTTTCACTCTCTTCAACTTCTTCTCCAAGAACCTTATTCTCTTTGAGTAAATTATTGTTGATTTGCCGTAAACGCCATGTTAGTAGCGGCAGGCTGAGGGCGATAATGATAAAAAGCCGGATTAGGAGGTTGAGGGCGTCCTCCTTGAGCAGTTTATTGATGCTATCGACTTGGATATCGGCTGCGACGACATACTCATTACCGTCGGGACTTTTTATGGGGAGAAAAATGCTTCGAAAAGTCCCCCATTTATCCGTATATTCGGCAAAAGCTGGTTGATGGGTTTGAAAGACGTTTTTCAATGCATCGTCGGCATCATCATAGCTATCAAAATAACGGGTTAAATTGATACCGGTTTTACGTTCTTCATCGGTAGCGCTTGAAGCGGTAAAATAAATTTTGCCATTTCTTTGGATCATCATATAGACATAAATCACATTCTGGCTCTTGGCGAATTGACTTAAACGGTCGAGATGGTATTCGTATTCGGTACCAGAAATCGCAGCACGATTAAGTGCGCGGTCATAAAAGTCGGAAGGGAGTATTAACGTAGCCCCTTTGGCAGAAGCAAGAAGCTTTTCATCGATCTGATGATAGAGCTTACTTTTATTTTGCCGGTATTCATAGTAATTAAAAAGAGCGATTAGCAGCGTAAAAAGTACAAAAGCAGCGATAAGGAATATCGTATTCGATTTGAGTTTCATCTGTACCTGATTATTGAGTTTAAATATCACAAAGGGGAAGTATTTTATCTTTTTAATCCTTTATATCGCTGTTAAGATGCTATGAGTCAAAGTTTCATCAAAAATTCATAATCTACTTGTACTCTTCGTAAAAAATAACCATTTACCTGTATGGGCTACACTTCTATATCTACGTGTATAAAGGATTTTTATGAAAAAAATGGTGTTGTTTGCATTGTTGGCGATGAGCCTTTACGGTGCGGCGTATCAAGTTGGGCAATCGGTTGCTCCATTGGAGCTGCAAGATCAGTTTGGAAAACGTCATTCGCTGAAAGTAATGCCCCATACGCTCATTATGGCTTTTGAAAAAGGGACAGGTGCCACGGTCAATGAGTACCTTTCTACTCAAGAGAAGGGGTATCTTGCCAAAAATAATGCCGCTTTTATTGCCGATATCAGCCAAATGCCTAATTTTATTACACAAGCGTTTGCATTGCCGAAAATGCGTAAGTACTCGCATGAGGTATTGTTGATCCAAGATGAAGAATTAGGACTCAAATTTCCTGCACAAGAAGAGAAAATTACGGTCATGACCTTCCAGGGGAGTGTTCTCCTCGCTATTCAATACGTGACGACTCCAGCCGAAATTAAACAAGCGATAGAGAAGTGATCACACCGCTCAAGGCGCTTAGTAAGAATCGTTTTAAAACGGCACTTATTTTTATCAGTATGACTGTCTCGATC
>JAUYSQ010000054.1 GCA_030696285.1 Sulfuricurvum sp.
ATTCCGTTATCCGCGCACGCTTGCGCAAATTCAGCACTCTCAGAGAGAAATCCGTAGCCAGGGTGAATCGCATCACAATCTGCTTTTTTTGCAAGATTAATAATACGCTCATAATCCAAATAAGCTGCAATAGGGTCGCCCATAATTGGATAGCATTCATCCGCTTTACGTACCCAAACGCCATTGACATCTGCCTCAGAAAAAACAACAACACTTTTAATTTCAAGCTCTTTACACGCTCGTATAATACGTAATGCAATCTCACCACGGTTGGCAATCAAAATTTTATTGATCTTTTTGCGCTCCATCAGGTACCTCGTAAATAGTGAATTTTAATGCGAAAATTATATCCAACCTAATATTAAAACAAATTACCCTGTTTAAACTTCACCCTATTCGTTCTCTTTCTTTGTTTTTTTTCTTTTTCCCCGTTATAATAAGGTCAAAAAATGGGAGCCCCGAATGAATATTGCTGCCAATATCACCGAACTTATCGGTAACACGCCGCTTGTACGCTTAAATGCACCCTCAGAGGCTACAGGTGCAACGATTCTCGGTAAATGTGAGTTTATGAATCCAACCAGTTCCGTCAAAGACCGAATCGGATTCAATATGATTAAAACCGCCATGGATGAGGGGAAAGTAACCTCCAATACTTTAATTATTGAACCCACCAGCGGGAATACAGGGATTGCTCTCGCCTCTATTTGTGCCGCTCTTGGACTCAAGCTCACCCTCACCATGCCCGAATCGATGAGCATCGAGCGGCGTAATTTGCTTCAAGCACTCGGAGCAAGCCTCGTCCTTACTCCGGCATCGCAAGGGATGAAAGGGGCTATTGATGAGGCCAATCGCCTGGTCGCTTCAACCCCTAACGCAATCGTTTTACAACAGTTTTCCAATCCCGCCAATCCGCAAATTCACCGCGAAACAACCGGAAAAGAAATTTTACGCGATACCGATGGAGCTGTGGATATTTTTGTCGCTGCGGTAGGAACGGGCGGAACGATCACAGGAACAGGCGAAGCGTTACGAGCCGTCCTCCCAAACATCCAAATTATTGCGGTTGAGCCCAAGGACTCCCCTGTTCTCTCAGGCGGTCATGCCGGTCCTCATAAAATCCAAGGGATAGGGGCAGGATTTATCCCCGATGTTCTCAACACCTCCCTCTACAATGAAGTCATTACTGTCAGCAACGAAGATGCTATTGCCACCGCCAAAAAACTTGCCCGCGATGAGGGGATATTAGTAGGCATCTCTGCCGGAGCCAATGTTTATGCTGCGATGCAAGTGGCTGCACGCCCTGAGAATAAAGGTAAAACAGTCGTTACCATTTTATGCGATACCGCTGAACGCTATTTAAGTACTGCCCTCTTTGAAGCCTGATACTCTACTGGAGACCATTCGATGCGAAGGGGGAATCGCACACCATCTCCCTTATCATCAAAAACGGCTAGAAACATCTCTTCGAATGGTAGGAGAAAGGACGTCGTACAACCTTTCTGAACTGATTATTCCCCCCGATGATGCCCTTTACCGATGCCGTTTTCTCTATACCGCACTCTCATTTAGCATCGAATTTCACCCCTATACCCCTAAAAAAATTTCAACCCTTCGTTTGATACCGGACGATACCATCAACTACCCTTGCAAGTTTGCCCATCGTGAAGCCTTAAATGATCTATTCGAACAGCGAAACGGTTGTGATGATGTCCTAATACTCAAAAACAACCTTATCACCGACACCTCCATCGCCAATATTGCCCTTTTCCTCGACAATCAATGGCTTACCCCAAAGATTCCTCTTCTGGAAGGGACGACACGTGCGCGGCTAATCGATGAGGGAAAGATATCCCCTGCGCATTTAAGGGCATCGGATGTGCACAATGCCTCTAAAATTGCACTTATGAACGCAATGATAGGGTGGGTTGAGATGGAAAATGGTATAATCCTATAAAATTTCAGAAACGCCAAACGGAGTAAAACCCCGCTTGGCTACGCTGCCGCTATGGCACTAAAGCTTGCCTCTGATGAGGCGCAATCTTAAAAAAAATAGGCTATCAACCAATGCTGTATGATATTATTAAAAGTTCCTCATTTGCCAAATTGATGGAAAATCACGTTCGTGAAATGCTCATCTACCTCTTTGAGAATGACCAAAATTTTAGCATTTTGTGCAAAATTGAGTCGGTCACATTTGACCCTCCTCTGCCAAAAATTATCTCTGATGAATTTAGAGCAATGACCCTTTTTTTTCTTGCGGGCTACACTTTTGAAAGTGCACGTATTGAAGAGGATATATTGATTTTTGAAGCGGGGTTTGGTCAGGAAAATATTGGTAGCTTTGTGAGTGTTCCACTCCTCTCGGTGGTACAGGTCATCATCGACGATGCCCCTGCATTTGTGAATCTTGCTTTACCGCGGGAAGGGATAGCACCCGTCAACATTGAAAAAAACGAAGGGGTTCAAAACTCTATGAGTACCTTTCTCTCTAACCCTGAAAATCAGAAATTTTTGAAAAAATAACCTAATTTTATATACTTTTCAAATCTTTATTATCAAATTTTATAAATAAGACTATTTTTGTCCTATTTATTGATTTTAATCAAGACTATTTTTGTCCTATTTAAGATATGCTTCCGTTATATCAAAAACAGGAGACTAGATTATGAAAAAAATAATCGCTACTATCGTTTTACTTACCGCAGCAGTGCAGGCAGAAAATATCGTTCATTACGGTAAAACTTCATTTGAGCAAGTTGTTTTTAAACCCTATCACCCTACCCTAGAAAATATCATTCCTGATAGCAAAGGGCAAATGGACGAAAAAACTTTCAAGCCCTATCACCCTACTCTTGACAGTCTCATTCAACCCGTTCAATAGAGAGAGTCACTCTTTATTACAGCTTCAATCCAAGCAAAAATGTCACGACGTTATCAATAAACGCGTCGTGCTTTCGCTCTTTACTGTACGCGATGTAGAACTTACGTTTGATTTTAAAATTTTTAATTCGTGCTTCAAACAACCGTCCCTCTTCCACTTCATCTTGGATAACGTGACGAGAAATAACCGATACGACAGGACGTTCAGCATTTTTAGGAGAACGCAAAATCGTCTCTTTAATCGCCGTAGAACTCGCTACTACACCGATAACGCTGAAGCTTGAGCACTCAACGCCGATCTCTTCAAATACTTCTGAAGTCAGTTTACGCGTATGAGAGTTCTCATCGCGGCAGATCCAATCGAATTTGTATAGATCTTCTTTACGAAGCTGTTTAGGAATCGGCTGATTAGAGAAGATCACTAACTCATCTTCCTCCCATTCACGGTAAATAATTCCCTCTTGAAAAATAGGAGATTCGATGAGTGCAATGTCGATCTTTTTATCTACCAGCTGGTCAATAATCTCTTGTGACAATGCAACACGAATATGGACTTCATTGTTAATTTTATCTTTGAGTTGGGCCAGATACGTTGGAAGTACATAGTTTCCGATGGCGTAGGATGCGCCAACTACAAACGTAAACTCTTTGTTTATGATTTTTAACAAATCTTTTTCGCTGGCAAGAATGGCTTTCTCAAGTTTTATCGCGATACGGTAGAGGTCTTCCCCTTCCTTGGTCAATTTGATCCCATTTTTTTTACGCTCGACAACACGGGTATCGAGATAATCTTCAATATATTTGATTTGCTGCGTTACGGCAGGTTGTGAAATTCCCAATTTTGCTGAAGCTTTTGAAAAGCTTTTTTCTTTGACCACGGTTAGAAACGTCAAGAGTTTTGCAAAGTCTTTTAACATAATAATTCCTATAAGTAAAATCTATAGAGGTATTATAACCCATAATTATGATCATTGCAAGCAATTATCCCTTTTTCATCCACTTTGCATGAAATTGAGCTATAATAAAAGAACTAATGCAAATAAGGTGATATGGGGATGAATAAACTATTTGAGGGTCTCAATGATGCCCAACGCTCAGCGGTTGAGCAGATTGACGGTCCTGTACTCATATTAGCAGGTGCAGGGAGCGGCAAAACCAAAACAATCACGTCACGGCTTGCCTATTTGCTTGATTCAGTCGGTGTCCCCTCCAGCCAAACGCTTACCCTCACTTTTACTAATAAAGCCGCCAAAGAGATGCGTGAACGCGCGATGGGTCTTATTTCGCAAAACACGTATCCCCCATTGTTATGCACCTTTCATAAGTTTGGATTGCTTTTTTTAAAATTTCACATTCATCTACTCGGGCGAAGCAACTCTTTTGTCGTAATCGACAGCGACGATAAAAAAAAGATCCTCAAAAAAATCAATGCTGATTTGCCTACAGCACTCGTTGCCAGTGAAATTTCCCGCTACAAAAATTCTCTCATTGACCCAGCCGAAGCCTACGCTCAAGCTGAGCTCACGAACTACAAACACATTGCTAAAATCTATGAAGAGTATCAAGCGTACCTGCTGGATAATAATTTGGTCGATTTTGACGATCTTCTTTGTCTTACCTATAAGCTTCTCAATGAAAACAGCGATTTATGTATCCAAACCAGTGAAAAATACCGCTACATTATGATTGATGAGTACCAAGATACCAACGAGCTTCAACTGCGCCTTTTGCAAAAACTCTGCTCGACCCATAACAACCTCTGTGTTGTCGGCGATGACGATCAAAGCATCTACGGATGGCGGGGGGCGCATGTGCGTAATATTTTGGAGTTTGATCAAGATTTTCCCAATACAACTGTTGTCAAACTCGAACACAATTACCGCTCTACCCAGCCCATTCTTACCGTTGCCAATGCCCTGATCGAACATAATCGCTCACGGTTGGGAAAAACCCTGATTGCGACGAAAAGCGGCGGAGAGGATGTAAAAACACTCTCTTCCCATGATGAGAGTGAGGAGTCCCAAAAAGTAGCCAAGGAAATTCGCAAACTTTTAGACTCGGGAGTACGCGCCAATGAAATTGCCGTACTGTATCGAATCAATGCCCTAAGCCGCTCTCTTGAAGAGGGTCTAAATCGTTCCGGAGTCGCCTATAAACTCGTCGGAGGATTACGGTTCTATGATCGTGCCGAGGTCAAGGATCTCATCAGCTATCTGCGCGTTATCACCAACGTTCACGATAATTTTTCACTTAAACGCATTATCAACAAACCCAAGCGCGGACTTGGAAAAGCAACCATTGAAAAACTGGAACTCTCGGCGATGAGTGCCGGTAAATCGATGTTTGAATTTATCAATACACTCTCTGATGGTGAGCTCGAAACATTGGCACGAAAAAAGAGCGTCTTAGAATTGCGACATTTTATCCGTGAAATTTTCGAATTGCGCGACATTGCGGAGGAAGCCATTTACCGTTTTATCGATCAACTCGAAGAGCGTTTTAAAATCAAAGAGACCCTAAAAGGGCTCCCCGATGAAGCCGATAAAATTTCCAACGTCGATGAATTTTACGGACTTTTCCGCGATTATATCAAACAAAATCCCGATGCCTCGCTCGCTGAATTTCTAAACGACATTACCCTCCAAAGCGACCAAGATCAAATTGAAGGGGAGAGCATCTACATCATGAGTATCCATGCTTCCAAAGGATTAGAATTCGAACACCTTTTTGTTATTGGGATGGAAGAAGGATTTTTGCCTCTCATCGGTGATGGCAGCGATTTGGAAGAGGAGCGAAGGTTAGGCTACGTCGCCTTTACCCGCGCCAAAAGCAATCTCACACTATCAAGTGTTAACAGCCGTTTCTACAAAGGTCGCCGTACCGAATTGCAAAAAAGCCGTTTCATCAACGAAGCAGGCTTATGCGAAGGCTCATTGAAGCTCGAAAAAAATACTGCTTATAAAAAAGGGGACTTGGTGCGTCACAAAATTTTCGGTGCAGGACGTATCGAAGGGGTCAGTAAATCAGGACGTGAATTCAAACTTTTTATTAACTTTGGCGGTAATAAACGGGATATTCTTGCCTCTTTTGTGGAGAAACTGTAATTGAAAAATCCTCATCGTCTTTTTGTAGTGTATAAACCAACAGGGATTAGTTCCAATCATTTTTTAGGACGGATAAAGCGTCGTTACGGTGTTAAAAAAGCGGGCTTTTCCGGTACCCTTGATCCGTTTGCGAAAGGAGTTTTGATCGTTGCATTCGGCAACCACGGACGACTTTTTCGCTTTTTAAATAAAACACCTAAACGCTATCGTGCAACCCTATGGCTGGGAGCCTATTCCCCTACTCTTGACATTGAAGGAATTGAGCAAATCGACACATTAGTCCCATTCAATGAAGAAAAAGTTGCTGCAATAATTCAATCTCTACAGGGAGAGCTTACCTATCTTCCCCCCAAATTCAGCGCAAAACGGCTTAACGGCAAACGTGCCTATGAGTTTGCCCGAGCCGGTATCGAGGTGGAACTCAAAACGGTTACCTCTACTATTCATGAGATAAAAATGCTCCACTATTGCCACCCCTTCGTTACTTTTGAAGCGAGTGTTTCTGAGGGGAGCTATATCCGTTCTTTAGGTGAACTCATCGCAGATACCCTTGGATGTACAGGTTCTCTCAGTGCACTGGAACGTCTCAATGAAGGACAGTTTGTCTACGATAATGAAAAGCAAATCGACATCAAAACAGCGCTAGCCCTCCCAAAAAATCGCTATAATGGCGATAAAGAAACGATTCTGTTAGGTCAGCCGTTAGTACGTGAACTTTTTGAGTCTCAAGAGAATGGGACGTACTGGCTTGATAACGATGAAACCATCTCCATCATCGAGATCGCAGATGATAAAATTCACTATCTTCTCAATAAGGTTGAGGCATGCTAATACTTTCACGCAAACTGGATGAATCCATCGTGATTGGGGATTCTATCACACTCAAAGTTATCGCCATCGACAAAGGTGTTGTAAAGCTTGGAATCGATGCCCCCAGCCACATTCGGATATTGCGCAGTGAACTGATACGAGCCGTCGAAGACTCCAACAAAGCAGCATCCGTAGAGCACGACGAATCTCTCTTGCACCAACTTGCCCAAAAATTCAAACTATGATCCGATACCGCGCTTACGCCAAAGTCAATATTTTCCTCAAAATCACCGGAAAACGGGGAGAGTACCACACCATAACCTCACGTTTTATGCAGGTCAAATCACTCTTTGATACCCTGTGGCTGGAGCCTAAATCAACCCCTGAGTTCGAAATTCGGGGTACTTTTGACTGTGAAGTCTCCTCCAACACAATTTACAAAGCCTATAAGCATCTTCTCTCCCATACTAAATCCAACGCCCTTTCAATGCTCATGGAAGAGAACGCCGTATGTGTTGATAAACAGATCCCCTCATATGCCGGTTTGGGCGGGGGAAGCTCCGATGCAGCAACATTTTTACGAATGTGCAATGAAACGCTGGAATTAGGACTCAATGTCGTTCAACTTGCCGAAATTGGTGCAAATGTCGGTGCAGATGTCCCATTTTTTATCTATGGCTATGAAAGTGCCAATGTCAGCGGAATCGGTGAAATCGTTGAGCCCTTCAACGAAAAACTCTTGGAGTTTGAAATACTCACCCCTGAACTTCAAATCAGTACTCCGGCAGTGTACCGCTACTATCGAGAACATCTCTATAACCCCATCAGTACCGAAGAGGCAACACATCTCGAAACAACTGCTTCAGTAGATATTTTGACGTCTATGAACCCCAAGGAAGCAAATGATCTTTATCCTGCCGCGCTGGGATGCTATGGTGAACTTCGTGAAAAAGAGGGATGGTTTTTCTCCGGAAGCGGAAGCAGTTTTTTTAGAATCAAGGAGTAATAATGGGCGAAAACATAGCCACCAATAAAAAAGCCTTTTTTGACTATCACATCGAAGAAAAATTCGAAGCTGGCCTCGTTCTTCACGGCTCTGAAGTGAAAGCGCTGCGTGCAGGACGCGTCAATCTCAAAGAGGGTTTTATCAAAATCGTTCGTGGTGAAGCCTTTCTTTTTAATGTCCATATTGGTATTCTCGACACAACGCACCATTTTTACGCGCATGAAGAGCGAGGATCTCGCAAACTCCTTCTGCACAAAAAACAGATTGATAAAATGTTCAAGGCAGTCGAAAAAGAGGGATTTACTCTTGTTCCACTCAGCATCTATCTCAATGATCGTAATATATTCAAGATGCA
The DNA here is from genome assembly GCA_030696285.1 of Sulfuricurvum sp. GTDB lineage: Bacteria > Campylobacterota > Campylobacteria > Campylobacterales > Sulfurimonadaceae > Sulfuricurvum. The sequence continues at coordinate 8,159 of JAUYSQ010000054.1, forward strand.
AGTTGCCATTGCAAAAGGGAAAAAACTTTACGATAAACGGGATGATCTAAAAGAGAAAAGTCTTAAACGAGATATGGAACGCGCCCTCAAAGGAGAATAGTACAATGGTTACCCTCAATGGCATCAATCTCCATGATCTGCACGTCAAAGATCTTAAAAATCCCATCCACCCCTCTGTCTACGAGAGCTTTAGTGATTACCAGATTTTGATACTAAGATTGCCCGAATTGTGGGAGGGTAAGGCGAATATCCTCTCGCTGCGCTTGCCAGAGTTTTGGGAAGCCAAAGGTAAATTTCTCTCCTACAGTTTTGTCATAACCCAAAAGGGAGTCTGTTATTACGATAAAAAAACAGGTGAGTTTATAAATTATCCGCAAGGGATGAAAGATTTATACCTCTTTTTGGATGCAAAAATTGATGCGCTGATGGACGATATCGACATGGCTCAAGAGAAAATTGCTTTTATCGAAGAGGGTCTTTATAAAAAACACAATTCGACCCTTATGGATCGATGGCATGGACTTAAAAAAGAGCTTTCACGCTCTGAGAGAGTTATTGTAAAAGCAGTCGATACATTAGGGCAATTTATTACCAAATCAAAGCTCACGGAAGATACACTGCAAAACGAGTTCAATGATCTCCATGAGCATCTGGAACGAACCTTACGCTCCACTATTTCTGCGAATAATCAGCTTGACGATTTGTACCGCTATTATAACCTCCGCTCTAATGATCGTATGAATCGCAGTATCTACGTCCTCACAATCGTTTCAGTCATCTTCTTACCGCTTAATCTCGCCGTTGGTTTTTTCGGAATGAATACAGGGGGCTTGCCGTTTCAGAATACGAGTTTGGGAACGGTGTATGCATTTGAAAGCATGATTCTTTTTGCGGTATTGCTCATCGGTTCCGTGGTATGGACAATAAAAAAAGAGTAAGACAAAGATTTAAACTGGAATAAGGAAGGAAGTTTTGCCACTCAAAAGAGCGGCAGGAGGTATTATTTGCGACGAATTTCTTTAATACGTGCTTTTTTACCTGCAAGATCACGAAGGTAGAACAATTTAGCACGACGAACGCGACCACGACGAAGTACTTCGATTTTTTCTAAGCTGTCGCTATAGATTGGGAATACACGCTCAATACCGATTGCATTTGCACCGATTTTACGAACAGTGATAGTACGGCCAGTGCCTTCTCCACGAATAGAGATACATACACCCTCGTAACTTTGAATACGGGTTTTATCACCCTCTTTAATAATAACTGCGAGACGAAGTGTATCACCTGCACGGAATAAAGGAATATCTTTCCCAGCGATTTGTGCTTGCTCGAAGCTAGCGATGTATTTATTTTTCATAAGAAGTCCTTATTTTATGCTTTAGTAGCTGTTCAGGTCTGAAATATTTTGTTTTACATTCAGACATAGCTAATTTTAGTGCTAGAATTTTACTGTGATTTCCCTTTAAATATTCTGATGGGACACCCATTTTCTCATAAACAGGTGGTTTTCCAAAAGAAGGTGCTTCTAAAAGTGGCGTTTCGAAACTCTCCATTTCAAGCGATTCACTGTTTCCGAGTACACCATCGATATTTCGAACAATTGCATCGCTCATAACAAGCGATGGAAGTTCTCCTCCCGTAAGGACATAATCACCGATGCTAAATACTTCATCGGCAAATGTTTCGAGCACTCTTTCATCAATCCCCTCATAACGGCCGCTTACAAAAACAATGTGTGATTTTGTAGCGAGACGTTTGGCGTCATTTTGAGTAAACTGCTTCCCTACAGGGGCAACAAAAATGATATGGGCCTCGGATTCAAGTGTTGATAATGTGTCAAAAAGGGGCTGAGGGGTCATAACCATACCCGCACCGCCACCTACACACGTATCATCCACTTTAGCGTGTTTCGAGGCACTGTACTCTCTTGGATTGAGATAATGAACCTCAAACTTACCGGATTCAATGGCACGTTTCAAAATCGAATCTTGAAAATACCCTTCAATCAGGTTTGGAAAAAGGGTAACATACGTAAAACGCATCACGATGCCTCGAGTAAATCAACTCCGCCATCGACCAGTATCTTCTTCATCTCCAAGTCGACCTTCAGCACAAAACGGTCGATATAAGGGATTAAGAAACTCTCCGCTGCCCCTTTTTCCACCAATGTACTCTCTGTTTTCACTAAGAGATAATCCTGGGCTCCGATACGCTCAATTTCTTGAACGTTCCCCAAAAATTTCTCTCCCTCAAAGACGTTCAATCCCGGTAGATCAAACCAAAAAAATTCATCTTTAGCTAACTTGCATCGAGCACGGGTTGCCTCGTGTGTCGTAAAAAGTTTCGCATTGGTAAGCACTTTTGCAGCTTCGGGAGTATCGTACCCAATGACATGGGCAAGCTCTCGATCAGGATTGTAGTTTTGAAGGGTTAAAACAGACCCATTTTCCATCTCAAAAGTAGCACCTTTGACAAATTGTTCCGGAAAATCAGTATGAAGGTTGAGTTTAATGTCACCTTTTAGACCGACAGTGCGACCCAATGTGGCGACATGAAGAAGATTAGGATTAGGAGAATTACGAAAGCGGTTCGACATTGATTCGGTAACTCTTTCCATCTTTGGCCTTACAACCGGAGATGACAGTTTTGATCGCACCGATCATTTTACCTTCTTTGCCGATGAGTTTACCTACATCGGCTTGGTTGGCATGCAAAACAATCTCAGTAACTTCATCGCCCTCGTAAGACTCTACCCGAATATCTTCAGGATACGTGGCAATCAGCTTGGCGAAACCAGCGACGAAGTCCGCTATCATGATTATTTACCTGTGATTTTTTTGATGCGATCAGACATTTGAGCACCAACGCTCAACCAGTAGCTCAAACGCTCTTCGTCTACTTTTACAGTAATAGGATCCGTCATTGGATTGTAGTATCCGATCAATTCGATCCAACCACCATCACGACGTTTACGGCTATCGGTTACAGCGATACGGTAGAAAGGTTGTTTTTTACGTCCCATACGGGTTAAGCGAATGACTGTTGCCATTGTAGATCCTTTTAAATAATATTTTTGCGCCGAGTAACTTAGACGAGTGTTTTGCCCACAAAAGCAAAAGAAAAACCTCTAAACGACTACGAACGCTAAGTCAGAGATTTAAAAAAATCTCCTGCTTAACGCTCAGATTAGCGTGGTATACGGTTGCCTTGCATTTGACCCATCATGTTTTGAAGGTCCTGCATCCCTTTTTTGCCTGAAAAACGTTTTGCCATCTTAGAAGCATTTTTAAACTGCTTCAAGATACGATTAACATCTACGATATTTAACCCGCATCCCATAGCCAAACGCGCTTTTCGGCTGTTGTTAAGCAATTCCGGGTCCTCACGCTCTTTCATTGTCATCGAAGAAACCAATGCTTTGATTTTTTTCAACTCACCTGAATTTTCCAAATCAAAATCTTTGAGAGCAGATGCCATGCCACCCATCCCGGGAATCATTCCCATGATCGATTTCATGCTCCCCATTTTTTTGAGGCTCTCCATCTGCTCTAAGAAGTCGTTGAAGTTAAACTCCCCTTTTTTGATCTTCTTCGTGAGCTGTTTCGCTTTTTTCTCATCGATGATCGATGCTGTTTTTTCAGCAAGTCCTTCAATGTCTCCCAGTCCCATCAAACGGTTAACGATACGATCCGGCAAGAAGATCTCTAAATCTTCCATCTTTTCACCCGCACCGATGAAGCGCAAAGGTACTTGAATCTGTGAAGCGATACCGAGTGCGACACCTCCGCGAGAGTCTCCGTCGTATTTAGTGAGAATCACCCCGTCAATACCGATTTTTTCATTGAAACTTTCGGCAGTTCGAACGGCATCTTGACCCGCAAGTGAATCGGCAACGTAAAAAATTTCATGAGGATTTGCAGCACGCTTAACCTCTGAGAGCTCACTCATAAGCTCATCATCGATTGCCAAACGCCCTGCCGTATCGATTAATACAACATCAACAAGAATTTTTTGTGCGTATTCTAATGCCCCTTTGACTACATCAACAGGATTTTTAGTCGCTTCGTCACTGTAGAGCTCAACTTCTATGCCGGCACACACTTGACGCAGTTGCTCAACCGCTGCAAGACGCTGCAAGTCTGCTGCAACAACAAGGACTTTTTTCTTTTGGCGAATTTTCAAATAATTGGCAAGCTTACCGGTAGTCGTTGTTTTCCCTGAACCTTGCAAACCCGTCATTAAAATAACAGTAGGAGATTGCGGTGCATACACGAAACCTGAGTTTCCTTTGACCTTTAAAAGATCATAAAGGGATGTTCGAAGAGCATCTAAAAACTGGTCTTTGCCGATACCGTTTTGCTTTACTTGAAGTTCTACGGAATCAATTAAATCTTTTACCACTTTGTGATGAACATCGGCTTTGAGCAACGCTTTTTTGAGCTCGCCCAAAGCCTTTGTTAACGCCTTTTCATCGTCATGAAAACGAATTTTGCGTATGGCAGATGTAAATGATTCTGTGAGTGTATCAAACACTTGAACTCCTAAATGGTACGGTTACAGGGATTAAAAAGTTTCGCATTGTACTTAAAATTTGCTTTAATTACGCTTGTTTAACTTCCAAAATGTCCAAAGATTTTTGGCTCTGACGCTATAAATGTCAACCCTAAAATAGTTACTTTTTTTGCATGCAACATAACACGCTTTGCCTGTCGTCCGCCGTAGCTCTCATCACCTACTATCGGATGAAGCGCGTATTTCATGTGTGCACGAATTTGATGCGTACGACCGTGATGGATAATCAGCTGTACTTTTGTCTTTTTCCCGGATACTTCCAGAGGGGTTACTTCGGTAATAGCTGGCTTACCGTTTTTGGCTACTTTCGTATAGGCCTTGTTCCCTTTTTTCTCAGTGATAAGAGGCTGATCGATGACAAATGGCTCACTGATAATTCCGTCCACCCATGCGACATACTCTTTATAGACGTTGTCTTTTTTGAATTCGCCGATCGCTTTAAGGCGATACTCTTCATTTTTGACCAACATCAAGACACCACTTGTTTCACGGTCAAGTCGGTGAAGAAGCTGTGAGCCTTTAAACTGTCGCTCAATCTCATCGGAGTTGACAAATGCCGGTTTATCAATGACAATCAGGTTGTCATCTTCATATATCGGGTGAGCTTTTTCTACCTTTTGAACGATAAAAGTGGTTTTAGCACTGATTTCACCCCGCGCAATCAATACTTTGGAGTTACCCACATAGACCAATCCTCGGTCAATCAATGATTTTGCTTCGGAATTACTGATTCCCTCTTGTGCTGCTAAGAGCTTGTATGCTTTTGGTTTTTCCATTTTATCGTCCTCAGGTTGATTTTCAATCCGTTAATTTTTGGAATTATAGCACTATCGTACTTCAACTCTGTCCGTTTCGTGTAAACACTCCATTACTCTGTCCAAATCAATCGTGGCATTCACCTGCGATGGCGGTAATGTTTCGGCACTCCTTAGTGCTTCAGAAATTCCATCAAGCTCTACAAATTGCACATGAGAAACGTATTTAAATAACTCACGCTGTAAAAATATCTGTTTACCCGTAATAATCTTGCATCCAAAATGGGCAGGTTCGAGGGGATTGTGTCCTCCGATGGGGGAAAATGCACCACCCAAAATCGCTATGTCACTGATGGCGTAAAGATTATTGAGTTCTCCCATGGCATCTATAAGGGTAATATCCGTATCAATCGTTTGCGTCTGGCTCCAGCGAGATATACTCATCTGCGGGACAAGTCGTCTGATCAGCTCTGCCACTTTGGTAAACCGTTCGGGATGACGTGGAACGATGAGAAGTTTCGCACGAGGATTATGGGTACGATAGTCCATAAATCCACGAATAATCCCCTCCTCTTCCCCCTCATGAGTACTTCCGGCAACAATCAACACTCCATCCGGTTTTGGATAGGTTTTGGTCGCTTCAATCTTTTGGGCTAACTTGATATTTCCGACCACCTCGACGTTGTGGGCTCCCAATGCGATAAATCGAGCCATATCTTCAGAGCTTTGACATAAAATTTTCTCACAGCGATCAAATAATTTACGATAAAACCATTTCATTTTGTAGTATTTCGGAAAGCTTCGATCACTAATGCGGGCATTGAGGGCAATGACACGTGCACCTCTAAGGGTGCAAATACTAAATAAAAGATACCAAAATTCTGCTTCTAAAATGACTACCGTTTTGGGACGGCGAATCCAAAACCATAACCACGGTTCAAATGGAAGATAGCGTACCTGTGCCTTATATTTCGATGCTGCCTCATATCCCGTGTGGGTAATTACACTGATGGCGATTTTAAATCCATCTAAACGCTCAACGATCGGAGCAATCGCCCGGGCTTCACCGAGAGAGCAGACATGAAACCAAATAGTGTGTTCTTCAAATGACGGATTATTCCAAAGAAAAAAGCGTGAGGGGATAGAAGATCGGTATTTTTTTTTGAAAGAAAGAAAAATGATAAAGGGGAGCGTCACCACAAAGAGGATGACGGCTAAAAAGGTGTAGAGGGTATCAAACACCTTCATAATACAAATTTATGCGCTGAGGGTATCGTCTGAAGGCTCAAGATACAATAATCTGCCGCAATGAGGACAAGTTACAATCTCTTCACCTTTGATAACTTCGCTGTATACTTTATCGCTGATTGCCATATAACAACCCATACACGCTTGGTTACGAACGGGTACTGCTGTTGTATTTTTTGCCCAACGACGGATTTTTTGGTAAAAAGAGAGCCCTTTTTGGTTCATTGCCCCTACAAGAGTCTCTTTTTTTCCAAATACAACTTTACGATCTTCATCGATTTTTGCTAATTTAACATCTACGTCCGCTTTTACACCGACAAGATTTCCTTCGATTTCAGTCGCTTTAACTTCAAGTTCTGAAATTTTTGCTTTCTTATGATCGATGAGTTTTTCTAAACGCCCAATCTCTTCATTCGCGAAATTAACTTGCTCTTTTGCAATTTCCTCTTCAAGCTGAAGCGATTTCATCTCGCGTTCGGTTTTGATTTCGGCACTTTTTCGGCTGTTCTCTTCGAGTTTTGCTGAAAGTTCTGCGAGATGAAGCTCATTTTTTTGCTTTTTGATTTGCTCATCTTTAATCTCTTGAGAAAGGGTTGAAATCTCGTTCACGATAGAGTTTTTGGCTGCCAAAAGCGCATCATATTGAAGGTTCGCTTCTTCGATTTGCGGTTCGAACGCATCGATCTCTTTGTCAATCAACGACAAGTCAATTAGCTGTTTTAGATGTTTGTTCATAAGTTGCCTTTTAGGGGGTGCTTCATCTCACTGGTAAGTGAAGGGGTTTTTTGATGGTGAAATTATAACACTCAAACCTAATTTTTCCAAGTGTTCTGCTAATATCTCTCCAAAATAGCACTCACTCTCGTAATGACCGATGTCCATCATCGATAATCCGATGGCTTTTGCTTCCATCGCATCGTGGTATTTGATGTCTCCTGTCAAAAAGCAATCGGCTTCAATATTTTTCATAAGAGATGCCCCTGATCCGGTTACCAACGCACAGGTTCGAATATGCTCGTGACATTGCACACTTCGGATGTGCTGTAATCCCAAGGCAATTTTAATTTTTTGGGCAAACAGGTCAAACGGTTCATCCACACCTAAATAGGCTATAAACCCCTCTTTGGCAAGTATCTCATACCCTAAGACGTGTGTTGCAACATAATCATTGAGATGGGTTTGATCAAAATTGGTGTGCATGGCAATATTGGTTATATTTTTGCGGATCATCTGAGCTAGAAGTTTGGCGGGATATTGGTTGAACTGCAACTGTTTAAGCCCTCCAAAAATAATCGGATGATGGGTAATCACGAGAGCGTTATCAGGGATGGAGTCAATCAACGCTTCATCGATATCAATAGAGAGGACAACCGTAGATATCTCTTGGGTGAAATCCCCCACAAGCAACCCTGAATTATCCCAGCTCTCTTGAAGAGCAAACGGAGAAAGTGCATCCAAAAAAGTGTAAATATCCCGTACCGTCATTTTTCATAGCTCCTTTTTTTTCGTTTGAGCCGTACGTGAATCGATTGAGATCCCGAGAGAGGATCCGAGTATTTAAACTCAAATTCCCCGAGTCCCTCGATCAAATCCACCAATTTTTTATACCCGTAGCTGCGTGGGTCAAATTCGGGAGATTTGTTAATCAGATTTTGACCGATTGCTCCCATATACGACCAGCCGGCTTCATTGGTCGTGTCTTCAATAGCATTGCGCACCAGCGCTAACAGTGCCTTTTCATCGTGCTTAATTTTAGTTGTGGTGGCAATTTCGGCGGTAGCGGTACGTCTGAGGTTTTCGGTATAAATAAATTTATCGCAGGCACCGATAAACGATTTGGGTGTTTTTTGTTCTCCGAAGCCAAACACTTGAGTCCCTGATTCGCGGATACGGCTCGCAAGTCGGGTAAAATCACTGTCACTGGAGACGATACAAAAACCATCAAAATTTTTCGTATACAACAAATCCATCGCGTCGATAATCATTGCACTGTCGGTCGCATTTTTGCCCGTAGTGTAAGCAAACTGCTGCATCGGATGCAACCCGTGCTCAAGTAGAACGTTTTTCCATCCTTTTAGCTTTACGTCCGTCCAATCCCCATAAATCCGTTTGACACTCGCTACCCCATGCCCTGCAATCTCATCAAGAAGCCCCGCAATAATAGAAGGCTGAGAATTGTCCGCATCGATCAATACGGCTAGACGGGCTTGATTTTGGTTCATTCATTGCCCTTTAAACTGTCCAATGCCGCACGTGCCTCCGGAAAATCCTCTTGCAATTCAAGCGCACGGGTATACAGCTCTTTGGCTTGATTCATTTCACCCATATCCGCCAGCAGATTCGCGTAGTTGTAATAGGTCACAGAGTAGGCGTCATCGATTTGAAGCGCTTTTTCATAATGCTCTTTTGCAAGAAGAAGTGAACCCTCAGTTTTGTAAATCGAAGCAATAGCATTGTGCGTCAAATCATCAGCATCATCGAGCTCTAGGGAGTGTTTGTACCATTCAATTGCGCTTTGCGTATTTCCTAGTTTTCCATGAATAAAGGCAACTTTATTGAGTATTTCAGGGTTATTAGGTAAAAGGACATTGGCTTTGGTCAGTTTATCCAGTGCTCGCTCCAAGTCCCCCTCGCTGTACGCTTCATCTGCTTCGTCAATCAAAGCCGTTGACGTATTGACGGGCTTTGACTCAACAGGAGCAATAATAGGTTCACTTTTTTCTTCCTTTTGATCTTCCAGCGTATTGACGTGACGATAGATTTGATAGGCAAAAAATGCCGTACCCGCAAGCATAATAATGGCAAATGTACTCATAATACTCCTTTTTGTAACCAAAGTATAATATAATCGTACCAACATAATAATAATTGGTGTCAAACATGCATAATAATCTCAAAGATCCAGCTCTTTATATTAACCGTGAACTCTCATGGCTTCAGTTCAATACCCGCGTTTTAGGTCAGGCACAAGACGAATCCCTCCCCCTTTTTGAGCGATTAAAATTTCTTGCTATTTACGGAACCAACCTCGATGAATTTTACATGATTCGTGTTGCAGGTTTAAAAAAACTTTTTAGCGCGGGGGTCAATGTCTCCGGGGCAGACCGTTTTACGCCGTTGCATCAATTACGTGAAATACGTACCTATTTGCACAAGGAACAGCAAGTTGTCGAAGGGTGTTTGCTGGGAATCATGCAGGCACTTGAAAAAGAGGGGATTTTTTTTAAATCCTACAAGGAAGTGACGCAACAGCAACGCCAAACGCTTGACCGTTATTTCAAAGAGAACATCTATCCGGTTATCGTTCCTATCGCGATCGATGCCACCCACCCTTTCCCGCATCTCAATAATCTTGGATTTGGACAAATTATCAAACTACGAGATAAAGATGAACCTACGGTTGAACGCTACGGTCTTATCCGTATTCCACGGGTTCTTCCCCGTTTTGTGGACATTGACAATCGTATTTATGTCCCCATCGGAAGCATCGTTGCCGAGCATATCCAAGACCTTTTTCCCGGATATGAGCTGATTAAATTTTCTGCCTTTCGTGTTACCCGTAATGCTGATATCGCAATCGAAGAAGAGGAAGCGGATGATTTTATGGAGATCCTCGAAGAGGGGCTCAAACTTCGCAAAAAAGGGGAGATTGTTCGACTCGAACTCAGTAACCATGCCGATGATGATCTCTTAAATTTCTTCAACCGCCATGCGAATGTTTTTAAAGACGATATCTACCGCTTTCAAACGTATCTCAACCTTGGAGCTCTCTGGCAAGTCGTCGGCAACAAAGATTTCGCCCACCTCACCAGTCCTAGCTTCAAACCGCGCAATCTCCCCCCTCTTGATTCCGATGAGAGTTTGTACACGATCCTTGATAAAGAAGATCTCGTTATCTATCACCCTTTTGAGAGTTTTGAGCCGGTAGTGCGTCTCATTCAAACGGCAGCAAAAGATCCTGATGTTGTCTCGATTCGAATGACACTGTACCGTTCAGGCTCCAAATCGGTTATCGTTCAATCGCTTATCGCTGCTGCTGAATCGGGTAAACAAGTGACCGTTATGGTTGAGCTCAAAGCCCGTTTCGATGAAGAAAATAACCTCATCTGGGCAAAAGCGCTCGAAAGTGCCGGAGCTCATGTCATCTATGGTATTACCGGATTTAAAGTTCATGCGAAAGCGGCTCTCATTACTCGCCGTGTAGATGGAAAACTAAAACAATACGCGCATATCGGAACCGGTAATTATAATCCTTCTACTGCCACCGTTTACACGGATATCAGCTATATGACAAGTAATGATGCCATCACCTATGACATGACGAGATTTTTTCATTTTCTCACCGGATTTAGCAAAAAAGGGAAACTCAACGAGCTCTATATGGCACCCACCCAGATCAAGCCAAAAATTCTCTCACTCATTCACAATGAAACACGTATGGGAAGCGAGGGAGTTATTATCGCCAAAATGAATGCTCTGGTTGATGAAGATATTATCAAAGCCCTTTATAAAGCATCTCAAGCAGGAGTACAAATTCAACTCATCATCCGTGGCGTATGCTGCTTACGCCCTGGAGTTCCCGGAATCAGTGAGAATATCCGCGTCATTTCAATCATCGGAAAGTATCTCGAACACGCGCGGATCTATTATTTCAAGCACTCAACTCCGCAAACCTATATTTCCAGCGCAGACTGGATGCCCCGTAATCTTCTTCGCCGTATTGAACTGCTCACCCCCATATCGGGAGAAGAAAGTTCTACCAAGCTCATCCAAATTTTGCAATTGCAAATATCCGACAATGCCCTCGCATACGAACTTCAAAATGATGGAAGCTATACCAAAGTCAAACATGAAAGTGGAAATATCATCAACTCCCATCAAATTGTTGAAACCACCACCAATAAAGTATATAATTCTGCCAAAAAACAGACTCCTAACTACGTGCAGCAACTCACGTCACGCTTGTTTAAAGAGAGTTAAAATAGGAATTTGAAATGATTAGTAATTATCTAACCTACACCCCAACATTGGATGA
>JAUYSQ010000060.1 GCA_030696285.1 Sulfuricurvum sp.
TTATCGAAGAAGAGCTTAGTCATGTTGAGGGTGTTCACACAATCGCCAGCGAAGAGAAAGAGCACCCGATGCTTCTCAATGAAAAGGGTCATTATTTCATTGCCTTTGATCCTCTCGATGGCTCATCACTCGTCGATGTAAATCTTAGTGTTGGATCAATTTTTGGAATCTACGAGGGTGAATTTATCGGAAGCAAACTGATTGCTTCGTGTTATGTTGTATACGGCCCGCGTGTTGAGCTTGTTTTTGCGCATGAGGGAAAAGTAAAACTTTATCTTCTCCAAGAGGGTGCATTTGAATACGTCAAAGAGATTCATTTGAATGAAAAAGGGAAGATCAATGCCCCAGGCGGGACACAACAGTTTTGGGCACCGTATCACAAGGCTATGATAGACTCATTCTTTGCCCAAGGGTATCGCTTGCGTTATTCAGGCGGAATGGTTCCGGACTTGCACCAAATTCTTCTCAAAGGGGGCGGATTGTTCAGCTATCCGGGAGCTTCCGACAAGCCAGAGGGGAAATTGCGCCAGTTGTTTGAAGTGTTTCCTTTTGCTTTCATTTTTGAGATAGCAGGCGGTGCAGCAATTGATGGAAAAAGCAGGGTTTTAGATATTGAAACGAAACATGTGCACGATACTTCACCCTGCTTTTTTGGCTCCAAACATGAGATATCCGTAGTTGCAGACGTATATGCACGAAACTAACGTTCTTTACGAAGCCAAGCTTGATGAAGCCAAGCAATCGCTTATCGTGTGTCAAATCTCCAAAGAAGTTGAGAGCTGCTTGAAGTGCCCGCAACTCATCGGATGCCCTATTCGTACCCTCTATGTTCGTGCTGTATATGAGAGTATGTCCAAGGGTGAAACTGGCGGGTTTGACTTTTAAAACTATTTAAACGCCAAAGGAATTTATCCCTTTGGCTACGCTAGCCGCTATGGCACTGAAGCTTGTCTCTTTCGAGACAGAAAAAAGGAGAATATATTTAGATGAAAAATTACATTACAACCCCTATTTATTACGTCAACGGTGAAGCCCATATCGGTCATGCGTATACGACATTTATTGCCGATACCCTCGCACGTCATTCACGCCTTTTGGGTAATGAAACCTATTTCTTAACCGGAACCGATGAACACGGTCAAAAAATCGAAGAAGCGGCCAAGAAGCTTGACAAACCGACTCAGCAATTTGCGGATGAAATCAGCGCAACGTTCAAAAACCTTTGGGATGAGTTTGATATTAGTTACGATCAATTTATTCGTACTACCGATACCAACCATAAAAAAGGGGTTCAAGCCGCTTTTTTAAAAATGGTCGAAAAAGGGGATATTTACAAAGATTTTTATGAGGGAAATTATTGTGTAAGCTGTGAAACTTTCTTCCCGGAAT
>JAUYSQ010000063.1 GCA_030696285.1 Sulfuricurvum sp.
AGATTATGAGGTCACATTTTTGGAACGCTCCTACTTGATTAAATCAACCCACCATAATGAGAAGCATCTTCTGAGTGCGACCGATATTACAGAGCAAAAGCGCAAAGAAAATCTCGCGACAATGGGGCAGATGGCGGCACATTTGAGTCATGAAATTCGAAATCCTATCGGTGCCATTGCCCTGCTCACTTCAACATTGATGAAACGCGTTATAGAAGAGAACAAGCCGATCGTAACGGAGATCCAAAAATCACTCTATCGGATTGAGCGGATTATCAAAGCGACGTTGATGTTTTCCAAAGGGGTTAGTGCTCAAAAAAGCTCTTTACACTGGGAAATGCTACGGCAGGAGCTCGATAATGCCATCGGCTATTACAGCTATGGAAAAAAAATAAAGTTTGTTTTTCCCGAGGGGGAATTTGAGCTCAGCGGTGATTACGATTTACTAAGTATGCTTTTTTCAAACTTTATTTTTAACGCCATTGATGCGATCGAATTGGATGAAGAAGACGAGGGAACCGTCACGATGACCCACGAAAGTATTGATGGAGGGCACCGTTTTATCATTACCGATACCGGTATCCCCATTGCGAATAAAAAATGGCTCTTTGAAGCATTTAAAAGCACGAAAGAGCGGGGAAACGGTTTGGGATTGGTATTATCACGAGAGATTGCGATAGCGCATGGTGGAGATATCAGTCTCTATGAGGGGGATGAGAAAGGGTTTGTTGTTACCCTCTCTTAAAGGGGGCGAGGCTCGCTCAGGTAATAGCCTTGCAAGTAGTCAATCCCTAATTCTTGGCATAAAGTATAAATTTCTTGGGTGGAAACAAATTCGGCCACAGTCAGAATACCCAGCCGATGGGAAAATTCGACAATCGTTTTGACAATGTCCTGTGCGCCGATATCGGTTGTAATGTTTTTGATAAGGGAGCCGTCAATTTTGATAAAATCAACATTGAGGCGTAAAATATGGGCAAAATTAGAGTAACCCGTTCCAAAATCATCGATGGCAATTTTACACCCAAACTCTTTGGCACGTGCAATAAATGCCGATACCTCTTCGTAATTCTCAATCCCTTCGGATTCTAAAATTTCAAAAACGAGACGATTTCCAACGGCATACTCAGCGAGAAGTTCAAACAATAGTTTTTGGGTTTCAAGATTAAGAATGTCATCAACAGAGAGATTGATGGAGTAGTGATGGTGGGTGGCTTTGAGTTGTTGAAAGATTCTATTGATCACAAAATGGGTGATATGAGAATAGAGACGTGATTTTTTGGCGATATCTAAAAAGACACTTGGGGTGATAATAAGCCCCTCTTCATCGATAATACGTATCAGCGCTTCATATTCATAAATTTCTTTGCTTGCGGCATGATGGATGCCTTGATAGTAGAGTTCAAAGCGTTGCTCATCAATCGCATCTTTGAGCTTTTTACTCCATAAAATATTATTATGGTATTGCTCTTTGATGAGAAGATTATCATGATATTTGACAAAGGAGAACCCTTTTTTCTTAGCCGTTTTAAGAGCCATATCGGCACGACTGATCATATCACACTCTTCATCACTGCAAATATCGGCACCCATACTCAGGGTAATGAGGACAGTGATTCCATCAACGTCATAATGAATATTGTGCAGTTGATGCATAATGTTTTGACACATGAGATCAAAGTCCTCTTCTTCCATTTTTTCCATAAGGGCTAATGCGTACTCATCCGAGTGCATTTTATAGAGAGCTAGAGGATACAAGGTTATGATTGTTTCAATCGATTTTCCCAGTGTCTGTAAAATTTTATCCCCAATTTCATGACCGTACAGGTCGTTCATCTCTTTGAAATTATCAATATTGAGTAAGATCACAGCATGATAGTGTTGGCTATAGAGCTTTTTGATTAGTGCTTTACGGTTGGGAAGAGCCGTAAGTGAATCATAATAGAGTTGATGATGCAGTTGATTGTTGAGTTGGGAAGATTTTCGGTTGATTCGAGAAATAAGTGTTTTGAACCCGATATGAAGAATTCCCGCAAGCAGTATCAATAAAATAATGCTGATAAGAGTAAGACGATTAATCTCGTTTTTATAGGCAACTTCATCTTCCGTAATATCGAGTGCGCAAATCATTTTTGCGAGAGGCTTATCCGTGTAGGTGAGGAGGTCGCGAGACGCTATGATATAGGTGTGTCCATTGATCTCATGGCGCATAGAGTACACAAAGTCATAGTTGTCGGGCAGGTGTTGAAATAAAAGATCATTATAAGAGACAATGGAGTGTGAACTGTAGTGTTTTAAATATTGTGCCGGAAGGAGCTTGTTGAGGGTCTCGGTGTGGATGGCGAGGGCACTTTTAATTCCGGAAT